>NZ_JAKMAY010000184.1:0-11937 GCF_022015835.1 Streptomyces sp. ICN903
GGGCCGGCCGGGGGCGGGCCGGTCAGCCTCAACTCCGCCACGGTCGAACAGCTCGACACGCTCCCCGGCATCGGGCCCGTGATAGCCCAGCGCATCATCGACCACCGCACCGAGCGCGGCGGCTTCTCCTCCGTCGAGGAGCTCCGCGAGGTCAGCGGAATCGGGGATGCGATGTTCCCAGGGTAATCTCGCACGCATGGACAGCATGAACCTTCCCCAGCGTGCCGTACTGCTGGTGCGTATCTCCGACGATCGTGACGGCGAGGCCGCCGGGGTCGCCCGCCAGGAGGCCGACGGCCGGGCGCTGGCGTCGCGTCTCGGCTGGACCGTCGCCGAAGTCGTAATTGAGAACGACGTGAGCGCGTTCAAGCGGCGACGCATCCGGCTCCCGAACGGGAATGTGGAATTGCGGACCATTCGCCCTGGATTCCGTGACGCGCTGGACAAACTCATGACCGGTTTGCGCGACGGGCTACTCGCTTACGATCTGGACCGAGTTGTTCGTGATCCGCGCGATTTGGAAGACCTTATCGACGTGGTGGAACACAAGGGCATTCCGGTGGAGACCGTCACCGGCTCCCTCCGTTTGTCCAACGACACCGAGATTATGGCCGCCCGTATCGGTGTCGCGTTCGCCAACAAGTCCAGCCGCGACACTTCCCGGCGCGTCACCCGTAAGCATTTGGAACTCGCCGAGCAAGGCAAGACCAACGGCGGTGGCTATCGCGGGTACGGCTACACGTATCAGAAAGAGGTCATCGAGGAAGAGGCCGCCGTCATCCGGGATATCGCCCAGGCTATCCTGGGCGGCCAGAGCCTCAACTCCATTGCCGCCGACCTGAATGAGAAGAATGCCCCGACCGCGACCGGCGCGCGCTGGACGGGACGTTCGGTGAAGTCCGTTGTCTCCAAACCATCGGTCGCCGGTCTGCGCTCCTACAAAGGGAAGGTCATCGGTTCCGCAGCCTGGCCGCCCATCCTCGAACGCGACACCTGGGAAGAAGTGAATTCGACTCTCGCCAACCGTCGCGGCCGCTCCGACAACACACTCAAGCGATGGCTGAACGGCGTACTCCACTGCGCCAACTGCGGTAAAGAGCTGAAGGGTTGGCAGGGCAATGCCGGACCCCGCTACTGGTGCGCGACACCTCTAGGCGGCTGCGGAAAAATCACCATCAACGCCGTGCCCGCCGAGGCCGAGGTCGAGCGTCGCATTCTTCAACTCCTCACCCGTAAAGATGTGTTGACTCGGCTGCGGACCATTGCCGACGGCGACGACGACGGCGGCGCGCGGCGGCAACTCGCAAAGGATGAGGCAAAGTTGCGGCAGCTCGCCGAAATGTGGGGCAATGATGAACTCTCGCTCGCCGAATACCGGGCGGCGCGCGCGCCCATCGATCAGCGGGTGAGGGAAAGCAGGGCACTGGTGCACGCCGCCGCCCCCCGCGCCCTGCGTGGACTCCTCGCCGGAGACGTGCGAGCGGCGTGGGCGGACCTGACACCCGCCGGTCGGCGCGAGGTGGCACGCACTCTGTGGCCCGGCGGTCTCGACGTGCGGCCGCATCCCAAAGACCGGCCGCGCCGGTTCGATCCCGACCGCATCGTGCGGCGCGACATGATGTAACTCGTCACCGGCGACCAAATGCATATCGCCGCAGGTCAAGTCCATGATCGCCCCCTTCGGGAACACCCGGAGGGGGCGATTTTTGTGGTGCTGTCGGTATCAATGTCGGCCCTATTCGGAGTCTGGAGGTGGAAGCGAACACGCACCCCACCGAAGGGAATCGCCGACATGATCTCCGAGCAGTTCAACGGCGCATACGTCCGGCATCTCCGGGAGGAGCGCGGGCTCAGCCGTAACGCCCTCTCGTACGACCTCCGCGTCACAACCCGCCGCATCGCCCAGTGGGAGCTGAACGACTCCCCGCCCTCCGTTCCGATGCTGGCGCGCATCTCGAACTACTTCGGTGTTCCCGTCGAATCCTTCTTCAAGGAAAACGACCGTGAGCACGCACGCGCTTGACGCCGAAGCCGAAGAAATGCCGCTTACCGACGACCAGTTGAGGCGTATCGCCTTCCTACTGGGACTCAGCGACCGAGGCGGCCAGGACGAGAAGGAGGAGGCGTAATGGATGCCAAGACATGCAACATGTGCCAAGTGGCAAAACCGCTGGGCGAGTTCAATCGGCACAAGGCCCGGAAGGACGGGCGGGACTCTAAGTGCCGGGAATGCGCCCGCGAGTACAACCGCCGCTGGCATGCGGCGAACGCCGATCGGAAGCGCGAGAGCAACCGCCGCTGGCGGGAAGAGAACCGCGATCGCGTCCGCGAGAACAGTCGCCGCTGGCATGCGGCGAATCCCGACCGCGACCGCGAGAACAGTCGCCGCTGGTATGCGGAGAACCGCGACCGCGCCCGCGAGAACACTCGCCGCTGGCGTGCCGAGAACGCCGAGCGCGAGCGCGAGCGTAAGCGCATCCGCAACCAGGGCATGACGCCTGAACTCCGTGACTATATGGCGTCGTTGAAGTGCAAGCCGTGCCACTTCTGCGGCGGTCCCGCAGATCAGGTGGATCACCTTACGCCCGTATCGCGGTGCGTCGAGCTGGGCATCCCGCACAACACCCGAGACAACCTCGCGCCTATATGCGGGAGTTGCAACATAAGTAAGGGAGCGAAGACCGAGGCGGAATTCATTGCCTGGCAGATCCAAATAATGCTCGCCGAACGTCGCCGTAGAGAAGCGGCGTAACCGAAAAAAGTGCCGCCCCCTCCGGGACAAGCGGAGGGGGCGGCTTAACTCACTACCTGGAGGAACTACCAGTGAACATGATACCCAACCCCCTCGACAACGCCCAGCCCATCGAGCCCGTCCCGGTGGCAACCTCCGCCACCTTCGACCCCGACGGCGACCCCGTCATCTACGTCATTCCGTGCGGCCAGTGCCACCAGCTCATCGCCGTTGATCACTACACCATTGGCCACGAGGCCCGGTGCCATTGTGGCAGGGCAACGCCCGTCGCGTGGAGGGATGTCCGCGAGGACTGGTCGGAGTCGCTCAATGCGGCGCTCAGCGCCCGCAGTGGAGGTGCCGAGCGATGAGCAACGACTTCGCGCAGCCCTCCAGCCCAGAATCCGGGGCGACGGCGGAGGTCGCCGCCAAGGTGAAGGAACTCGAAGATCACCAGCAGGCCGAGGAGCAGGCCGCTTTCGCGGAGAAGCGGCTCAGGGCTCAACGGGAGGCGGAGAAGCGGCTGGAGGCCAAGGAAGCAGCCCTCCGGAAGATCGTCTTCGAGCCGGCCTCGGAGCTGAGGCTGCGTCAACTGCGTTGGTTGTGGCATCACCGCATCCCCCTGGGCGAGATCACCCTGCTGGCCGGTCGTGCCAACATGGGCAAATCCACCCTGAGTTGCAACCTCATGGCGCAGGTGACGCGCGGCGACCTCGACGGCGACTTCCGTGGACAGCCGAGGGATGTGGTGGTGCTCGCCACCGAGGATGCCTGGGAGTACACCATCCTGCCGCGCCTGCTGGCGGCCGGTGCCGACCTGCGGCGCGTGCACCGAATGCAGGTGAAGTCGCCGCAGGGCGCGCATCTTCCGTTTCGGCTCATCACTGACGCCGATAACTTCGTGACTCAGGTGCGCGAACGAGGACTGGACGTGGGACTTGTGGTCATGGACCCCCTCGTGTCGGCGCTGGGAACCAAGAAGCGCAACGACCCCGACGAAATCCGTCGCGCGCTGGAAGAGTTGAAGCAGGTCGCCGAAGCGCTCCAGTGTGCCGTTCTGGGACTCGCGCACTGGAACAAGGGCGGAGCGTCCGGACAGAGCGCACTGGAGCGGGTTACGGGATCGGGCGAGTTCGGGAACGTCGCACGTGCCGTTATGGCCGTTGCGGAAGAACCGGGCGACGACGACACCCCCGCACGAAACGTGCTGTCAACGGTGAAGAACAACCTCGCCCCCACACCGGCCAGCCTCTACTACGAACTTGTCTCCGTAACTGTCAGCGGAACCGGCGAACAGGGAGAGACGGTCTCTTCCGAAACCTCCCGCGCGGAACTCGGAGGCCGCTGCTATCTGTCCGCCGACGACCTCATGTCGGCGGAGGGCGGCACTGCGATGGCGACCGCCTCCAAATGGCTGCTGACACACCTTCGGATCAACGGCCACCGCGTCGCCGACGAAATCGTCCAGGACGCGAAGGCCGCCGGTATCGCCCAGGCCACCCTGTATCGAGCCAAAGACCGACTCGGCGTCCAATCCCGGCGCGAGGCCGGAGCAACCATCTGGTCCCTGCCCGGCGAACACAAAGCGTAACCAGCGGGGGAGGGTGGCCGCCCTCCCCCGCTGCCGGAGACTGATAATCCGCTAGTGATGGATTACGAGAATTTTGAGAATAAGCCCAAACGGGACATCCCTTTGGGTCCTGGTTGTGCCCGGATGTCCGAATTCTCAAGTCTCCACCTTTATCGTTTCTTCTCAAGTCTCTTCTCAATCTTCTCTCTAACTACTCTCAACAACACATTCAGTAAGGACTTAAGGATCATGGCGAAACCGATCACGACCATCACGAAGGGGGAAGGATCATGAGTTCTTGCCCAACCCCCCTGGGCGGCGATCTCAGCGCCTCGCCCCCCGGCCCTGGGCAAATCACCTTCGGACATCCCCCGAAGCCCGGCAGGCGGCCACACAGCCCCTCCTGGGCGGCATTCCACCGAATCCGCCGTGCGCCGCCGGGGCAGACCGGCCGAGCCGCTGGCCGACCCGGACGCATGGCGGCCGTCAGACGGCTGCCTGAGCCCTTCGGAGCATCGCGCTGGGCGGCATGTGCTGGGCGCGCTGTATGCGGCGGCAGACGGGCGTGTGGGGCGGCTGGAGCTTGTCACCGTCGCGCGCCGGGCCGCACCGATGGTCGATGCTCATGAACTGCTATCGGCGCTCGAAGACCTTGGGTGGATCCAGCGGGTCGAAGTCCGCACCTACGCCCTTGGTTGGAGGGTAATGGAGTAACTCGCACCCTTCGCCCGTAACTCGCAACCCGGAGGACAACATGGAAACCAACGATCCTCGTGCGCAGCTCGCCGACCTTTTCATGCAGCACATGGCGAACTTGTTGGACCAAGTCGTAAACCGAGACGACTTCGTGGAGTTGGCGGGAAGCTACCTAAGTGGCGACCTTGCCATCCAGATACACGACGGCGAACTTGTTCTGGCACACCGCGATATCGGCGGCGTGCCCGACACTATTCCCGAAGAGTGGAGTGACGGTGTAACCTGACAAGGCGTCGATCTGGAGACCTCTCTCAAGAGGGATTCGATCAGCACCGGCCCTCTTCAGCGTCGTCGGGGGCCGGTGCACAATACGTTCGGCACCCGGCCGGGTTCTCACCTTCCACGGCCGGGTGTCGGAAAACCCGCAAGCCGTAACCGGCTGGACGAGGTTCGCGTGTCAGGGTATGAGGCCCCCGGAACCAACACCGGCCCGTCGCGGAGGAGTTAGGGCCGAGGCTCCCCTTCGGACACAGCGGCACTTCACCAATTGCCTTTGGCGTGGCCGCAATTGGTCATGCCCGTCCGAATGGAGAACCTCATGTCTCGCGTGAAGCGAAACCTCAACGACGAGCCCCACATGGACATCACCGTCGCCCGGCAGAAGCTGGCTGAACTGTCCGATCTGGCCGAGACCCGCGCCCTTACCGACACCGAACGCGACGAGCTGCGTTCCGCCGAAGAGTATGTGCGCAAGGCCGCCGACTCGGCCGCCGCCCTCGCCGCGCTCATCGACAAGCCCGGCTCGACCGAGCCCGGCAGCGACCCCGGCCCGAAGTCCGGCGACGCGCCCCGCGCCCGGCGGACCGGCGGGGAAGCCCGCGACACGGCGATGCGCCACCTGGACGCCGCCGTCGGTGCCGACGCGATGCCCGCCCGCGCCGCCGAGAAGATCGAGTCGATGATCGACGCCGGGGAGCGCTCCGGCAACTCCCTGGCCGCACGCTGGGCCGCCGCCGGTTCCGATCCCGCGTACCTGAGCGCGTTCATGAAGGCCATCAGCGGCGAACGCGGCACTCTGCTGTGGACCCCCGCCGAGCAGGCCGCCTACGCCCGCGTGGAGCGCGTCCGTTCGGAGATGCGGGCCCTGGGCGCGACAGGTGCCGGTTCGGCCGGGGCTTTCCAGGTGCCGACGATCATCGACCCCGCCATCCGGATCTCCTCGGACGGCTCCCTGTCGCCGCTGCGTGAACTGGCCGAGGTGCGGCAGGAAATCGGGCACGAGTTCCGGCCCGTGACCTCGGCGCACGTCACCAACGCCTGGTACGCGGAGCACGGCACCGTTGCCGACGGCTCGCCGACTCTGGAGAGTCCGTCCATCGTCTCCCACCGGGCGTCCAGCTTCGTGCCGTTCAGCTTTGAGTACGAGTCCGCCACCTACGGCGGTGCGATGGGTGATCTGACGCGCCTTCTGGCCGACGGCTACGACCAGCTCACCGCTGCCGCCTTCTGGTCCGGCAACGGCACCACGCAGCCGGAGGGCCTGTGGACGGGCATCGACGGCACCGCTTCGGAGCTGGCCCCGGCCGTGGCCGAGACGTTCGACGTGGACGCCGACCCCTACGCCGTCCAGAACGATCTGGGGCCGCGTTTCCAGCCCAACGCCGTCTGGCTGGCGAACGTGGCGACCATCAACGCCCTGTCGGCGGCCGAGACGACCAACGGTGCGCCCCGGTATCCGCGTGTCGGTGACGAGAACCCGGTGCTGCTCCGCAAGCGGCTGTACGAGCACTCAGAGATGCCCGGCAGCGACGACATCAATGCCGCCGCGACCGCCGACAATCCGGTTCTGGTCTACGGCGACCTCAAGAGGGCTTACACCATCGTGGACTTCGCCGGTTCGACGGTGGAGCTGGTGCCGCATCTGTTCGACGCCGCCAACGGCAACATGCCGTCGGGGCAGCGCGGTCTGCTGCTCTGGGCGCGTGTCGGTGCCGGTGTCGTCATGCCGGGCGCGGTGCGCGTCCTCAACGTCGCCACCACGGCGTAAAAAGGAGGTGCGCAATGTCCGTTCTGACACGGGCAGTTGAGTTCCGGGCGGATGAGGCCGGCGAGGGTGATGGGCGGACCCTGAGCGGCTACGCCGCCGTCTTCAACTCCCCTACTGAGATCGACAGTTGGGAGGGGCGGTTCGTCGAGTCGATCGAGCGTGGCGCGTTCGCCGACTCCATCGCACGCCGCACCCCGGTGGTGCAGTTCAACCACGGCAAGGACCCGCGCGTCGGCGAACTGCCCATCGCGTCCGTCCAGGCGCTCCGGGAGGACGACCGGGGCCTGTACGTCTCCGCGAGGCTCTACGAGCACGCCGAGGCCGTCCGGGAGGCCATCGCGGGCGGCTCCATCACCGGGATGAGCTTCCGGTTCCGGGTGCTGGACGATGAGTGGGGCGAGGCCGACGGGATGCGCACCCGCAGCATCCGGAAGGTCGAGTTGTACGAGCTGGGGCCGGTGGTGCATCCCGCCTACGCCGACACGTCCGTCGGTGTCCGCTCCGACCCCCTGGGCGACCCCGAGGCCGTCCGGCGGCTCCAGAAAGCCCGAATCGACCTTCTGCGGGCCCAGTTCGATCTCCTCGCCGTCATGGAGCGGCGGGGACGGTAAGTCTTCGGCGGTGGCCGTTTCCTTCCGGCCCCCTCCTCCTGGCCGGGGCCACCGCCGAAAAAGAAGCCGGGGGGTTTCGTGTCACCCCCCGGCTTCGCCTTTTGCCTATACCCCCCAAGTTTCAAGCACATGATTCGAGTTGAGGCCATGCCCTTCTTGAAGCATGTGCCCTCTGTTTCTGTGTGTGCCAACTCTTAAGCACATGCCCCTTGTTGAAGCCATACCCCTTGTTCAAGGTGTACCCCCAACTTGAAGCAGTGCCTCCTCGTTGACCACCACCAACCACCAACACGCTTTGCATGTTGCTCATGTTCGTTGCTGTTGCTCCTGCTCAACGACCAATGATCAACATGCTGTTGCCTGCTGGTCGATGACAACAACCAATGTGTGTTGCCTGTTGGTCGATGTCCATGCCCATACCCATATGCCAAGCCATGCACGACCATGCCCATGCGCCATGCCTGTGCCTGTGCCTGTGCGCCAAGCACGATGCACGATGACGATGACCAACGACGATGACGATGTGCGAGGCGCGTTGCTCGCCGACCGACGTGCGCCGCACCGGACTTGACACACCGGAGCAACATGGCGCACGTCAACAAGCCCGGCACTTAACGGGAGTTGTTCGGGGCTTTACCGGAGTCCTTCGGCGACGGGGTTGCTTCCGGGCCATGCCGGAGAAGACGCCCACCGCCGTCGGTGCCGTCCACCCCCCAGGGCCGAAACCCGCGCGCGCTGCCGGGAGTTGAGCCCGTGGATGGGACCCATTCCACAGGCCGTCAGATGGGACCCATTTCCTGAGCCGTCGGATGGGACCCTAATCGGCAGTCAGGTAGCAAGTTAATCCAGCGGGAACGGTTCGGGGGAATCTTTCGACAAAGGCGGCGAGTCTTCGGTAAATCCCACGGGAAATTCTAAATGGCATACCTTCACCCCAGGGGGGCGGGTCGCGCACGTAATTCGAAGGGCTGGGCGACCCCGCGCGCCCCTGCTCGTTTTTCTCTGAGTGGCGGAATCCCCTCCCCTTGATCAAAAACCCTAGTTGATCATGCTCGTGACCTGCGCATTCGCGTAGAATTGTCCTGAACGCCTCTGTGCGGAAGGAGTCTCTGATCATGTCCGCATATCTGACGTGCGACCGATGCACCCGCCACATCTACGGCCTCCCCGACAATCCCCGCCCGCCAGTCCTGTGCGACGAATGCGCGCGGGAGGCCAGGTGATGCCGAATTCCCGACGCGCTAAATGCTCCGGTTGCGGTAAAACCGTTTATCGCAGCCCTAAATCACTGCCTGAACCGAAATGCAGAACCTGCCGGAAAATGGAAGCCACCCGCGTTTGTCCAACGTGCGGAATCGGATTCTTCGCCGAACGGCAGCGCCGAAGGTATTGCAGCCGGACCTGCGCGTCCAGGAGTCGCCTGTGAGCATCCGCGTATGCGAGGACTGCGGGGCCGAGTGGACACCGCCGACGCCGCGCGGCGGATACCGGCGATGCCCTCCATGCCGAGAAGCGTGGGAAGCGGCCAGAGTGTTCGCGCGCGCGGCTCAGGTCGCCGGTCGGCGGGTGGCGTGCCGTAGCTGCGGGCAGGGCTTCGCGCCGCCGACGGATGCGCCGTGGCGGTACTGCCCTACGTGCCGGGCTGCTCGGCGGCCAGCATCCCCGCCTACGACGTGCCGCGATTGCGGGGGGCCGCTGCCGGAACGCGCCGGACCAGGGCGACGGCCCACACGATGCCCCGCATGCCGCACGCCGGATCGGCCAAAGACGGAATGCCGCACCTGCGGGCGGTACTTCCTGCCCGCGCCCACTGGACGCCCGCCGGTCTACTGCGGGCCGGAGTGCCGGACCGAGGGGCGGCGCCGGTATGCGGCGGACCATTGGCGACGGCGGAGGACGTAGCTTCCGGGGAGGCTAGGTGCGCAGGGGGAGTGACCTTCTCAGGAAGGTAGGTTCACTGCCCCATGATCACCTGATCCATGCGCCGGTCTACGGTGTCGGCGAGGTCGGCAAGATCGGTGCGCCCTGGTGTCGCACGCCGCAGCTCGGCGACGACCAGCGCGAGGCGGGCAAGATCACCGGGGTCCAGCTCGGCGACCTCGGCGATGAGTTGGTTGTACTCGTCAGGAGTCACGGTGGTCATCTCCTGTAGGTGGTGGTGTGAACATCGGGGAACGCCGATTCGCCGAGTTGCAGCCGCTGGTCGGACCGTGACCGCGAGTACGACGACCGGCACCGAGGCCCTCACCGAGGCCCGGTCGGCGGTCCACTCGGCCGCCGGCCGCCGGCTGGGGGCGGCGGAGCCGCGCCAGGAGGGCCCGGCCGACCTGCGGCTGGTGCCGCCGGCGCTGGCCGCCTGGGGAGCGGCGGCCCTGGCCCTGGGCGCTCCGGGCGGCGCGGCCGTCGCGGGCGTGGCGCTGTGCCTCCTCTGTGCGGCGGCGTGCCTGGTTCCGGCCCGGGGCCGAGGCGGGGTCCGGGGAGGCGGGCGTACGGCCGTCGCCATGACACTGGTGTGCGCCGCCGCCGGCGGCGGAGTGGCCGCGGCGCACGCGGCCGATCTGCACCGAGGCCCCCTGCCTGCGGCGGCCCGGCAGTACGCGCACGTCACCGCCGAGGTGGCCGTCACCGGCGATCCGCGCGTGGTCCGGCCCCGCGTACGCGGCTCGGAGCAGGTGGCGGGCACGGTGATACTGCGGGCCGAGGCCCTGCGCGTCACCACCGCCGACGGCACGGTGACCGCCACCCGGTCGCCGGTGCTCGTCCTGGTACGGGGTACGGACTCGGCGGCCGGACCGCCCGCGGGCTGGCTCGAGCTGCTGCCCACCACCCGGCTGCGGCTCCAGGCCCGGCTCCTGCCACCTCAGGGCGGCGGCACCGGGGGCAGCGACATCGCCGCCGTCCTGAGGGTGAGCACCGGCGGACCGCCCACGGTGACCGCCGGGCCGACGGCTCCCCAGCGCATCGCGGGGGAGTTGCGCTCCGGACTGCGGGAGGCCAGCGACGGGCTGCCGGGCGACGCGCGGGCGCTGTTGCCCGGGCTGGTCGTCGGCGACACCTCGCGCATCCCGGCCGACCTCGACGCAGCCTTCCGGGCCGCCGACATGCTTCACCTGCTGGCGGTCAGCGGGGCGAACCTCGCGATCCTGCTGGTGCTGCTCATCGGGCCGCCGGGCAGGGCGGTACGCGCCGAACGCCGGGGCATGGCGCCCCGGCTGGGGATGTCGCTGCGCACCACCGCGGTCACCGGGGCGCTGCTCACCCTCGCCTTCGTGGTGGTCTGCCGCCCCGAGCCCAGTGTGCTGCGGGCGGCGGCCTGCGGGCTGATCACCATCGCGGCGATCGGCACCGGACGGCGTAGGTCCCTGCTGCCGGCCCTGGCCGCCGCCGTACTGCTGCTCGTCCTTTACGACCCGTGGCTGGCCCGCGACTTCGGCTTCATCCTCTCGGTCCTGGCCACCGGCTCGCTGCTCACCGTCGCACCCCGCTGGAGCGAGGCCCTGCGCCGCCGGCGAGTGCCGGGAAGGCTCGCCGAGGCGCTGGCGGCGGCCGCGGCGGCGCAGGCGGTGTGCGCGCCCGTGGTCGCGGTCCTCGCGGCCCACGTCAGCCTGGTGGCGATCCCGTGCAACATGCTGGCCGAGTTCCTGGTCGCGCCCGCCACCGTGCTGGGTTTCGCCGCCCTGGTCACCGCGCCCCTCGCGCCGCCGCCGGCCGAGGCGCTGGCCCGGCTGGCGGGCTGGCCCACCGGGGCCGTCGCCGCCATCGCCAGGGCGGGGGCCTCCCTGCCCGGCGCCGAGATCGACTGGCCCGGCAGCTGGACCGGCGCACTGCTGCTGGCCGCGCTCACCGCGGCGGCGGTCCTGGCGGCCCGCCGACTGGTGCGGCACCGCCGGCTCTGCGCGGTCTGCGCCGTACTGCTGGCCCTGGCGGTCCTGCGCCCCGCCCCGCTGATCCGCCCGCTCACCGGCTGGCCGCCGCCGGGCTGGCGGCTGGCGGTCTGCGACGTGGGCCAGGGCGACGCGCTGGCCCTGGCGGCCGGGGAGGGCGCGGCCGTGGTCGTCGACGCCGGCCCAGAGCCGGAGACGGTGGACCGCTGCCTGCGCACCCTCGGCGTCACATCCGTTCCCCTGCTGGTGCTCACCCACTTCCACGCCGACCACGTCGCCGGGCTGGCCGGGGTGCTGCGGGGCCGTGCGGTCGGGGCGATCCAGACCACCACCCGGGGCGAGCCGGCCGGGCAGGCGGCGGCGGTACGGCGCGAGGCCGCCCGCGCGGGGGTACCGGT
>NZ_JAKMAY010000185.1:0-11840 GCF_022015835.1 Streptomyces sp. ICN903
CCCCCGGCGAGTCCCGCTCCCCCGGCTCCTCGGCCGCGCCCGCCGAGGGCTCGGCGGAGGTCACCGGCACCGTGGCGGAGAACCTGGACTCCCCCTGGGGGCTGGCTCCGCTGCCCGACGGCGGTCTGCTGGTCTCCTCCCGGGACGAGGGCACGATCTCGCTGGTCGACCCGGAGAGCGGGAAGGCCACCGAACTGGGTTCGGTACCCGGAGTGGAGCCGGGCGGCGAGGGCGGCCTGCTGGGCATCGCGGTGTCGCCCGACTTCGCCGAGGACCGCTACATCTACGCCTACTTCACCAGCGCCTCCGACAACCGGGTCGTGCGCATGCTCTACGACGCCGGCAAGGAGGAGGGCAACCGGCTCGGCGCGCCCAGCACGGTTCTGCGCGGCATCCCCAAGGGAATGATCCACAACGGCGGCCGGATCGCCTTCGGTCCGGACCGGATGCTCTACGTGGGTACCGGCGACTCCGGTGACCAGAGCCTCGCCCAGGACCGGGAGTCGCTCGGCGGCAAGATCCTGCGCATGACGCCGGAGGGCGAACCTCCCGGCCACGGCAACCCCGAGGCGGACTCGGTCGTCTACTCCTGGGGCCACCGCAACGTCCAGGGACTGGCCTGGGACGCGGAAAAGCGCCTGTGGGCTTCGGAGTTCGGCCAGAACACCTGGGACGAGCTCAACCTGATCCGGCCCGGCGGGAACTACGGCTGGCCCGAGGTCGAGGGCGAGGCCGGCGAGGAGGGCTTCATCGACCCCGTGGCGCAGTGGAAGCCCTCCGAGGCCTCCCCCAGCGGCATCGCCGTCGCGAAGGGTTCGGTGTGGATGGCGTCACTGCGGGGGGAGCGGCTGTGGCGCGTTCCCTTGGATGGCGCGAAAAAGGTGGCACAGCCGCAGGCGTTCCTGGAAGGTGAGTACGGGCGGTTGCGGACGGTCGTCTCCGACGGCGGCGACGGGCTGTGGCTGGTGACCAGTGAGACCGACTCGCGCGGTACGCCCGCCGAGGAGGACGACCGCATCCTGAGGCTGGAGGTCAGCTGATGTTCAACCTGATCGAGGAGCTGTTCAACCCCGGGCGCCGCCACGCCGACGACGAGCGCAGGCGGCTGGAGAACACCCGGGTGGAGGAGGGCAGCCACGATCCGGGGCGCGGCCCGATCGACCTCTCCTCCGGACACGTTCTGATCAGGACCCGCGGCTCCGCCCCGAAGTCGGCCTGACCTCGCACAACTGCTGCCACGCACCGATCCCGTACACAGGTCCCGCACACGGCGAACGGCCCGGCCCCCGCGCTCCGAACGGGGAGCGCGGGGGCCGGGCCGTGGCAGCCGGAGGGGCGTCAGCCCTGCACGCCCAGCTTCTCCAGGATGAGCTCGCGCACCCGGGCGGCGTCCGCCTGGCCCCGGGTGGCCTTCATGACGGCGCCGACGAGCGCACCCGCCGCCGCCACCTTGCCGCCGCGGATCTTCTCGGCGATCGCCTCGTTGGCGGCGATCGCCTCGTCCACGGCCGCGCTCAGCGCGCCGGTGTCCGAGACGACCTTCAGGCCGCGCTTCTCCACGACCTCGTCCGGCTCGCCCTCGCCGGCGAGGACGCCCTCGATGACCTGGCGGGCCAGCTTGTCGTTGAGGGAGCCGTCGGCGACCAGCTCGCACACCCGGGCGACCTGGGCCGGGGTGATCGGCAGGGCGGACAGCTCGGTGCCCTGCTCGTTCGCCCGGCGGGCCAACTCGCCCATCCACCACTTGCGGGCCTGGTCGGCCGGAGCACCGGCGTCGATGGTGGCGGTGATCAGGTCGATGGCGCCGGCGTTGAGAACGGACTGCATCTCGTGCTCGGAGATGCCCCACTCCTCGCGCAGCCGGTTGCGGCGCAGACGCGGCAGCTCGGGCAGACCGGCCCGCAGCTCCTCCACCCACTCGCGCGCGGGCGCGACGGGCACCAGGTCAGGCTCGGGGAAGTAGCGGTAGTCCTCCGCCTCCTCCTTGACCCGGCCGGAGGTGGTGGAGCCGTCGTCCTCGTGGAAGTGGCGGGTCTCCTGGACGATCGTCCCGCCCGAGCCCAGCACCGCGGCGTGGCGCTGGATCTCGAAGCGGGTGGCCCGCTCCACGCTGCGCAGCGAGTTGACGTTCTTGGTCTCCGAGCGGGTGCCGAACGTCTCGGTGCCGTGCGGCCGCAGCGACAGGTTGACGTCGCAGCGCATCTGGCCCATCTCCATCCGGGCCTCGGACACCCCGAGGGCCCGGATGAGCTCGCGCAGCTCGGCGACGTACGCCTTGGCCACCTCGGGCGCGCGCTCCCCGGCGCCGGTGATCGGCTTGGTGACGATCTCGATCAGGGGGATGCCGGCGCGGTTGTAGTCCAGCAGCGAGTGCACGGCGCCGTGGATACGGCCGGTGGCACCGCCGATGTGGGTGGACTTGCCGGTGTCCTCCTCCATGTGGGCGCGCTCGATGCCGACGCGGAAGACCTCTCCGTCCTCCAGCTGGACGTCCAGGTAACCGTCGAAGGCGATCGGTTCGTCGTACTGGGAGATCTGGAAGTTCTTCGGCATGTCCGGATAGAAGTAGTTCTTCCGGGCGAAGCGGCACCACTGGGCGATCTCACAGTTCAGCGCGAGGCCGATGCGCACGGCGGACTCCACCGCGGTGGCGTTGACCACCGGCAGCGAGCCGGGCAGTCCCAGGCAGACGGGGCAGGTCTGCGTGTTGGGCTCGGCGCCCAGCGCGGTGGAGCAGCCGCAGAACATCTTGGTCCTGGTGCCCAGTTCGACATGGACCTCAAGGCCCATGACGGGATCGTAGGAGGCCAGCGCGTCCTCGTACGACACCAGTTCGGTGACAGTCACGAAAGTCAAACCTTTCAGGCGCTGCGGTCAGTCGTCGGCGAGGACGTCGTCGATGTCCAGGCGCCGCACCTCGCGGACGAGGATGGCGACGCTGGTCAGGATCGCGGCGCCGGAGACGATGGCGTCCAGGAGCTGGAGCCTGTCGTCCTCCCGCCGGGCGAGCTGCATCTGCTTGACGACGCCGACGGCGCCGAAGAGCGAGGTGCCGATGGACAGGTACAGGCCGGGCCTGGACTTCTTGAAGCCCTTGGCCTTCTTCAGTGCGCTCACAGCCTGCCTCCGTTCGCTTCTCCGCCCGCGCGGCGGGAAGGTGCGGCCTTCGTGGTCGTCTGCGGCCCGTCGGCCGCGCGTGCGACGCTCACAGCCTGCCTCCGTTCGCTTCTCCGCCCGCGCGGCGCAGAAGTGCGGCTCCGTATGTCGTCTGCGGCCCGTCGGCCGCGCGTGCGACGCTCACAGCGAGGGCGCCTCCTCCAGCAGCGGGTGCCCCCAGCGTGCGTGGTAGGCGGCCTCGACCGCCGCTCCGACACGGTAGAGGCGGTCGTCGGCCATGGCGGGGGCGATGATCTGCAGACCCACCGGAAGCCCGTCCTCGGGCGCCAGGCCGCACGGCAGCGACATGGCCGCGTTGCCCGCCAGGTTGGACGGGATGGTGCACAGGTCCGCCAGGTACATGGCCATCGGGTCGTCCGCCCGCTCCCCGATGGGGAACGCGGTGGTCGGCGTGGTCGGCGAGACCAGCACGTCCACCCGCTCGAAGGCGGCGTCGAAGTCGCGCTTGATCAGGGTGCGCACCTTCTGGGCGGAGCCGTAGTAGGCGTCGTAGTAGCCGGAGGACAGCGCGTAGGTGCCCAGCATGATGCGGCGCTTGACCTCGGGGCCGAAGCCCGCCTCGCGGGTGAGGGAGGTGACCTCCTCCGCCGAGCGGGTGCCGTCGTCGCCGGCGCGCAGGCCGTAGCGCATGGCGTCGAAGCGGGCCAGGTTGGAGGAGCACTCCGACGGCGCGATCAGGTAGTAGGCAGCCAGCGCCTTGTCGAAGGACGGGCAGGAGATCTCGACGACCTCGGCGCCCAGCTCGCGCAGCAGCTCCACCGACTCGTTGAATCGCTGCATGACCCCGGCCTGGTAGCCCTCGCCCGCGAACTCCCTGACCACGCCGACGCGCAGGCCCTTGACGTCGCCGTTGCGGGCGGCCTCGACCACCGGCGGGACGGGTGCGTCGATGGAGGTGGAGTCCAGCGGGTCGTGCCCGGCGATCGCCTCGTGGAGCAGGGCCGCGTCCAGGACTGTGCGGGCGCAGGGCCCGCCCTGGTCGAGGGAGGAGGAGAAGGCGACCATGCCGTAGCGGGAGACGGCGCCGTAGGTGGGCTTCACGCCGACGGTGCCGGTGACGGCGGCCGGCTGGCGGATGGAGCCGCCGGTGTCGGTGCCGATGGCCAGCGGGGCCTGGTAGGAGGCGAGCGCCGCGGAGGAGCCGCCGCCGGAGCCGCCCGGGATGCGGGTGAGGTCCCACGGGTTGCCGGTCGGGCCGTAGGCGCTGTTCTCCGTGGAGGAGCCCATGGCGAACTCGTCCATGTTGGTCTTGCCCAGGATCACCACGTCGGCGTCCTTGAGCCGCCTGGTGAGCGTGGCGTCGTACGGCGGGATCCAGCCCTCGAGGATCTTGGAGCCGACCGTGGTGGGCACGCCCTCGGTGGTGAAGATGTCCTTGAGCGCGAGCGGGACGCCGGCCAGCGGGCCGAGCCTCTCGCCCCGGGAGCGCTTGGCGTCCACGGTGCGGGCACGGGCCAGCGCGCCCTCGCGGTCCACGTGGAGGAAGGCGTGCACCTTCTCGTCCACGGCCTCGATGCGGGCGAGGTGGGCCTCGGTCACCTCGACGGCGCTCGCCTGGCCGGAGGCGATGCGCGCGGCGGTCTCGGCCGCGGTGAGCCTGGTCAGATCGCTCGAATGCGTCATGGCGTTCACTCCTCCCCCAGGATCTGCGGCACCTTGAAACGCTGCTGCTCCTGGGCCGGGGCGCCGGAGAGCGCCTGCTCGGGGGTCAGCGACGGACGGACCTCGTCCGGGCGCATGACGTTGGTCAGCGGCAGCGGGTGGGAGGTCGGCGGTACGTCCTCGTCGGCGACGTCGGAGACGCGGGCGACCGCGCCGATGATGTCGTCGAGCTGTCCGGCGAAGTGGTCGAGCTCTTCGTCCTTCAGCTCCAGACGTGCCAGCCGGGCGAGGTGGGCGACCTCCTCGCGCGTGATGCCAGGCATGCAGCGATTCCTCGGGGTGAGTGGTGGATCCTTCGGGGCTTGACGGGCTCTTCCCGCCGTCCGCCCCGATCCTGTGACTCCTCCGTCTCCTGAGCGGGACGGCTTTCCCCCCGGCCTTCCGGCCGGGGCGCGGCCAAGTCCTGACCGCTGCCCGGAGGGCAGAACAGCATGCTAACAGTTTGGCCGCGGCGCACGGCGGTGCCGGGACGGGGGCGGAGGTGGCCCGCGCCCCCGCCCGCGCCCCCGTCCGGGCGCCCCGACGGAGTGCCTCGCGCCTACCGCGCGGGCTGCCCGCGGCGCCCCGGGGCGGTCTTCCCGGCCGGTCCCGGCAGCGCGGGGTGCGCCGCCTCGACCGCGGGCGGCGCCCCGTCGCGTGCCCGCAGCCAGGCGGTGGCCTCGGCCGGGGGCATCGCGGCCGACACCAGCCAGCCCTGCACGGCGTCGCAGCCCAGGTCTCGCAGGCGCTCCCAGGTCTCGTCGTCCTCCACGCCCTCGGCGACGACGAGCAGGCCGAGGGAGTGCGCGAGGTCCACCGTGCAGCGCACGATCTCGGCGTCCTCGGCGTCCACCGCCAGGCGTGCCACGAAGGAGCGGTCGATCTTCAGCTCGCTCACCGGCAGTCTGCGCAGGTGCACCAGTGAGGAGTAGCCGGTGCCGAAGTCGTCCAGTGACATCCGCACCCCGTGGCCGGTGAGCGCGGCGAGGGTGTCGGCGGCCCGCTGCGGGTCCTCCAGCAGGACGTGCTCGGTGATCTCCAGCTGGAGCGCCCCGGCCGGGACGCCGTGCCTGGCCAGCCGGGCGGCCACCGATCCGGCGAAGCCGGGGCTGTGGACGTCGCGGGGCGAGACGTTGACGGCGACCGGCACGATCAGGCCCCGGGAGCGCCAGCGGGCGACCTGGGCGAGGGCGGTCTCCAGCACGTAGTCGGTCAGGCGCGGCATCAGGCCGGAGGTCTCGGCGATGGCGATGAACTCGTCCGGGGGGACCCTGCCCCGCTCGGGGTGCACCCAGCGCACCAGTGCCTCCAGGCCGCAGACGGAGCCGTCGAAGGCGACCTTGGGCTGGTAGTGCAGTTCGATCTCGCCCGCGTCCAGGGCGCGGCGCAGGTCGCCCAGCAGGCCCAGCCGGTCGGGTGTGTTGCCGTCGCGGGTGGCCTCGTAGACCTCCACGCCGCTGCGGTCGCGCTTGGCCTGGTACATCGCGACGTCGGCGCGGCGCAGCAGGCCCTCCGCCTCGCCGGCGTGGTCGGGGAAGACCGCGACCCCGGCGCTGGCCTCCAGCTCGAGGGTCAGTCCGTCCAGGTCCAGCGGCGAGCCGAGGACGCCGACGAGCGCGCGGGCGACGCGCTGGGCGCTGGTGGGCGAGTCGGCGAACGGGAGCAGTACGGCGAACTCGTCGCCGCCCAGCCGGGCCACCTCGGCGCCGCGGGGCAGCGCCGTACGCAGCCGGTCGGCGATCTGCAGCAGCAGCCGGTCGCCCGCCAGGTGGCCGAGGGTGTCGTTGACCGACCGGAAGCGGTCGAGGTCGATGAGGACGAGGGCGGAGCGGGCGCCCAGCCGGTCGGCCTCGTCCAGGGCGGACCAGGTGCGCTCCAGCAGCCACTGGCGGTTGGCGAGCCCGGTGAGGGGGTCGCGCAGCTGCTCCTCGGCGCGGGCGCGGGCGATCCACAGGGCGGAGTCCAGCGCGATCAGCGGCACGGAGAACAGCGGCAGCAGCAGCGGCATGTGGACGGCGACCACGACGATCAGCGGGGAGATGGCCAGCAGCGCGAGGGCGACCAGTCCCTGCCGCGCCAGGGCGGTGCGGGCGACGGTGGGCAGCCCTCCCTGGCGCGGGGCCAGGATGTACCACAGCAGCGTCCGGGTGACGAGCAGGTAGGCGGCGGCGGCCAGGAGGACCTCGGGGAGCGCGTACAGGCTCCAGGCGGCCGGGCGCCAGGGCTGCTCCACCGAGGGGTGCACGCCGAAGCCCGCCAGGCACAGCGCCGCGGCGCCGATGCCGAGGATGTCGACCGCGCCGTGCCGCAGCGCCTGGCGCCAGCGGTGCCGCCGGGCCGCGCCGACCAGGACCACCACCGCGAGGCTGACCAGGGTGGCCGGGATCCAGCCGTACAGCAGCAGGATGGCCAGGGTGAGGGCGGCGCCGGAGCCGGTGCCGCCCCACCAGCGGTCGCGGCCGAGGGCGACCAGGTGGCCGACGATGAGGCCGGTGAGGACGGCGAAGGACCAGCCCGCCGTGCCGCTGGGGAAGAGGGCGTGGCCTTCGGAGACCACCCGGTGGATCCCGGCGGCCAGCGCGACGGCGGCGACCGCGACGACCGCGCGGGAGAGCCCGGGCACCTCCGGTGGGGCGACGCGCTGCGGCTTCGGCGCGCCGCCGGGGCCGTCGCACGGCGGGGCGGTGGTCGGTCGGGGCCGCCCGTGGCGTAGCCACCGCTGTCCCCGGTCCCGGGGTTTGTGCTGCATGCGCGTCCCTCTCACAGCCGTCGGTGCCCACGCCACGGCAGGCGCACCCCGTCAACAGTAGGGCGCGGGCGGCCGGCTGGGCAGTGATCGATCGGGGTTGCCCGAGTGCCGACCGGTCGATCGCGTCCGTCTGATAAGCGCCGTGCAGCCTCTCCTCATCACTCGGTCAACGACATTGGCCGAAAACGGATTTGGCGGCGGCGCCACCACCGCCGCCAACGTTCCGTCACCCGGCGGGCTGCTCCGCGGCGGGTTCGACGGGGACGACGGCGGCCTCCCGCGCGGCGTCGGGCCCCTGCTCCAGCAGGACGGCGAAACCGTCGTCGTCCAGGATCGGGACCTTCAACTGCACGGCCTTGTCATATTTCGATCCCGGACTGTCGCCCGCCACAACAAAACCGGTCTTCTTTGAAACAGAACCGGTCACTTTCGCTCCCAGGCTCTGCAGGGCCTCTTTTGCGCCATCCCGCGTGTAAGACCGCAGGGTTCCGGTGACCACCACGGTGACCCCCTCCAGCGGACGCGGCCCCTCCTCGGCACCGCCCTCCTCCTCCATCCGGACGCCGGCCGCCCGCCACTTCTCGACGATCTCGCGGTGCCACTCCTCGGCGAACCAGGCCTTGAGCGAGGCCGCGATCGTCGGGCCGACCCCCTCGGTGGCCGCCAGCTCCTCCTCGGACGCCTCGGCGATCCTGTCCAGCGAACGGAACTCCCTGGCCAGCGCCTCGGCCGCCACCGGGCCGACGTGGCGGATCGACAGCCCCGTGATGATCCTGGCCAGCGGGCGCTCCTTGGCCGCCCGGATGTTCTCCAGCA
Organism: Streptomyces sp. ICN903; assembly: GCF_022015835.1. Lineage (NCBI taxonomy): Bacteria > Bacillati > Actinomycetota > Actinomycetes > Kitasatosporales > Streptomycetaceae > Streptomyces > Streptomyces sp. ICN903. The sequence goes on from NZ_JAKMAY010000185.1 coordinate 8,384, forward strand.
TCGCCAGTGTGTTCTTCTTCGGCTCGCCCTCGCGGTTGGCGAAGAAGGTGACGACCTTCTCCTCCCCCGTCTTCGGATCCCGCTTGGGCAGGCCGCTGTCCTGGTCCAGCACCAGGGACTTGATGGGCAGCAGCTGCTCGACGGTGAGGTCGAACAGGTCCCCTTCGTCCCGCAGCGGCGGTGTGGCCGGCTCCAGCGGCTGCGTCAGCGCGGTGGCGGCCACGTACCCGAAGTGCTCGATGTCCAGGCACTTGCGCCCCGCCAGGTAGTAGAGACGCTCGCGCAACTGGCCCGGGCAGGAGCGGGCGTTGGGGCAGCGCAGATCGACGTCCCCCTCCTTGGCCGGTTTCAGCCCGGTGCCGCACTCGGGGCACTCGGCGGGCATCACGAACTCCCGCTCGCTGCCGTCCCGCAGATCGGCGACGGGGCCCAGGATCTCGGGGATGACGTCACCCGCCTTGCGCAGCGCCACGGTGTCCCCGATCAGCACGCCCTTGGCCCTGACCACGTCCTGGTTGTGCAGGGTGGCGAACTCCACCTCCGAGCCGGCCACCGTCACCGGCTCCACCACGGCGAACGGCGTGGCCCGCCCGGTGCGGCCGATGCTCACCTTGATGTCCAGCAGCCTGGTGTTGACCTCCTCCGGCGGGTACTTCCAGGCGATCGCCCAGCGCGGCGCCCGCGAGGTGGAGCCCAGCCGCCCCTGGAGGGGGATCTCGTCCAGCTTGACGACGACCCCGTCGATCTCGTGCTCCACCGAGTGGCGGTTGGCGCCGTAGTGGGCGATGTACTCCCTTACCTCCCCGACGGAGCCGACCACCCTGGCGTGCGCGGCGGTCGGCAGACCCCACTCGTGCAGCAGCTCGTAGGCGTGCGACAACCGGTCGATGTCGAAGCCCTCGCGGGCGCCGATGCCGTGCACCACCATGTGCAGCGGGCGCTCCGCGGTGACCTTGGGGTCCTTCTGCCGCAGCGAGCCGGCCGCCGCGTTGCGGGGGTTGGCGAACGCCGGCTTGCCCGCCTCGACCAGCCGCGCGTTCAGCTCCTCGAAGCGCTCCATGGGGATGAACACCTCGCCGCGGATCTCCACCAGCTCCGGGATGCGGTCCCCCCTCAGCCGCTCGGGGATCTGCGCGATGGTGCGGACGTTGGGCGTGATGTCCTCCCCGGTGCGCCCGTCGCCGCGGGTCGCGGCGCGCGTCAGCCTGCCGTGCTCGTACGTCAGGTTGACCGCGAGCCCGTCCACCTTCAGCTCGCACAGGAAGTGGTAGGGAACGCCGCCCAGTTCACGCGCGATCCGGTCGGCCCAGGACGCCAGCTCCTCGTCGTCGAAGGCGTTGTCCAGCGACAGCATCCGCTCGCGGTGCTGCACGGCGGTGAACTCCGTCTCGTAGGAGCCGGCCACCTTCTGCGTCGGCGAGTCCGGCGTGGCCAGCTCCGGGTACCTCGCCTCCAGCTCCTGGAGCTCGCGCATCAGGGCGTCGAACTCGGCGTCGCTGATGACCGGCGTCGTCACGTAGTACCGGAAGCGGTGCTCGTCGACCTCCTGGGCCAGCCGCGCGTGCCTCTCGCGCGCCTCGCTGTCCGGGCTCACCGTCTCCATGTATCCAAGCCTCCCGTTACTCTGGGTCGTTTACGAGCGAGCGTGCGGCCCGGACACAGTGCGCGAGCGCGGCCCGCGCGTAGGCCGGCGAGGCGCCGGCCAGACCGCAGGCGGGCGTGACGACCACCGATCGCGCCAGCAGCTTCGGAGACAGCCCGAGCCTGCGCCACAGCGTCCTGACACCCATGACGCTACCGGCAGGGTCTGACAGTGTGCTCGAGTCCGGCTCCACCGCCGGGACGGCCCCGGCGAACAGCGCGGTGCCCGCCTCGACCGCCTCCCCGACCGCCTCGTCGTCACGCTCGGTGAGCAGCGAGAGGTCGAAGGAGATCCCGTCCGCGCCCGCCCGGCGCAGCAGCCCGAAGGGCACCCCGGGAGCGCAGGAGTGCACCACCACGGAAGTCCCCTCCGCCGCCTCCCGGGCCGCCCCGACCACCTGCCGCAGCGCGCCCTCGGCCACGCCGCGGTCCACGGCCGGATGGGTGCGGTAGCCGCTGGCGGTGGGCACCCTGCCCAGCAGCACGGCCGTCAGCGACGGCTCGTCGAGCTGGAGGACGACCCGGGCCCCCGGCACCCTGCGCCGCACCTCGGCCAGATGGGCGCGCAGCCCTTCGGCCAGGGACTCGGCCAGATAGCGGCAGGCGCCCGCGTCGCCGAGCATCGCCTCGCCGCCGCGGCGCTCCAGCGACGCCGCCAGCGTCCACGGCCCGACGGCCGAGACCTTCAGCGCCCCGGTCCAGCCCTGGGTGAACTCCTCCAGCGCGTCCAGGTCCTCCCCCAGCCAGGACCGGGCCCGCCGGGTGTCGCGCCCGGGCGCGTCGCCGACCCGCCAGCCGCTGGGCTCCAGGCGGGCGTACAGCTCCACCAGCATCCCGGCCGTCCGCCCGATCATGTCCGCGCCGGGCCCGCGCGCGGGCAGCTCCGGCAGGTACGGGAAGTGCTCCAGGCTGCCGGTGACGGTCCTGGCCGCCTCCCGGGCGTCGGTGCCGGGCATCGACCCGACGCCGGTCGCGGCCCCCTCGCCCCACACGTGCTCCCTCACGCCGACGGCCTCACCCTCAGGTCGGTGATCTCCGAGCCCGCGGGCAGGTCGAGGGCGGTCAGGACGGCGGTCGCCACCGCGGACGGGGGGATCCAGCGCGCCGGGTCGTACTCCCTGCCCTCCTGCCGGTGCACCTTGGCCTGCATGGGGGTGGCGGTGCGGCCCGGGTAGACGGAGGTCACCCGCACCCCGGCGGCGCCCTCCTCCGCGCGCAGCGAGTCGGCGAGCGCCTTCAGCCCGTGCTTGCTGGCCGCGTACGCGCCCCAGTCGGCGTTGGCGTTCAGGCCCGCGCCGGAGTTGACGAAGACCACGTGGCCGTGCGCCAGGCGGAGCTGGGGCAGCAGCAGCCGGGTCAGCTCGGCCGGGCCGACGAGGTTGACCGCCAAGGTCGCGTTCCAGACCTTCGGCGTCAGCTCCCCGACCTTCCCCAGGTCCACCACCCCGGCGACGTGCTGCAGCGAGTCCACCCGCTCCGGCAGTTCCTGGTGGGACAGCGCCCACGACAGCCTCTCGGGCTCGGCCAGGTCGCCGACGAGGGTGCGGGCGCCGGGGAAGCGCTCGGTCAGTTCCCTGGCGCGGCCCGCGTTCCGCGCCAGCAGCCACAGCTCCTCGCCCCGCTCCCGCAGGCGCTCGGCGATCTCGGCTCCGATGCCGGAGCCCGCCCCGGTGATCACATGCGTTCCCATGCGCACATCGTCCCATCCGCCGTCCCCGGTGGCGGGAATGGTGCCGTCCACCGCTGCGGGCGTGATCGAATGAGGCCTCATGGCCGCTCCCGTACCGCAGCCCCCTCGGCCGGAGCCCTCCGCGCC
>NZ_JAKMAY010000186.1:0-11636 GCF_022015835.1 Streptomyces sp. ICN903
GCGGGGCGGATTCGTGCGGGGTGGTCAAGGGAGGAGCCAATCGACGGGACGCTGCGCCGGGAGGCGAACGGCGCCGGTGACCGGTGTCCTGGATTCGAGGGCGTGCGGAGGGCCGTCGCCCGAGGACCAGAGGTAGCCGGACTCCGTGCCGGAGGAGCGCTCCAGCTCCACCAGTACCGCCACCGGGCTGCCCTGCCGGGCGAATCGGGCGGCGAGTTCGGCGTCGCCCAGGAAGGCGGCGATTCGCCGCTCCGTCTGGGGAGCCCGCCCGACCTGCCCGACCCGGCCGCGCAGTACGCCGAACTCCTCCTGGGGGGCGGACTGGACCTCCAGCTCCACCCGGGCGCCCTCGGCGATCGCCGCACCGCTGTCGCCGGGGACGTACAGCACGGCCACCAGCGGGTCGTCCGGGTCGTCCACGCGTTCCACGGTCGCCACGTCCGCGCCGGTCCTGACGACCGAGCCCACTCCGGCGACCAGGGCCGTCAGCCGGCCGCCGGCCACCGCGCGTACGGCCCGGTCGCCCTGTGCCGTGCGGACCCTGAGCAGGGGCGCGTCCGGGCGCAGCAGCTCGCCCTCCTCGGCGAGGACCTCGGTGACCTGGCCGGAGACCGGGCTCTGCAGCGTGTAGCTGCCTCCGGGACGGGCGAGGAGGCCGGGAGCGTCCAGCTTGGCGGACACCGAGCCGTTGACGGCCCACAGGCCGGCGACGGCCATGACGGCGACCGTGACGGCCAGGGCGAACCGGCCCTGGGGGCGCGCGAAGCGCACGGGCAGGTCGAGTTCCTCCGGCGACTGCAGCTTGGAGAGCGCCTTCTTCCGGAACTGCACGGGCTGCTCCTTCGACTGCCGACTGCGTTCCTCGGTGGCGGGTGCCGCGGCGGCCCCGGCACACGGCCCGGGCCCGGGCTCGGGCGGACGGCGGCGCGGGGTGGTGCGGGGCGCCTCCGGCGGGGCCCGGGCGGACAGCCGCGAACCCCGGAACCAGGGGGAGCTCCGGGGTTCGGTGTGGCCTCACGGCGCGCACGCACACCTGCGGGGCCGTACGGCGCACGGGCCGGCGGTCCGTGCGGACGCCGCTGTCGGAGACCGGCTGTCAGAGACCGGCGATGTTGGCGTCGGCCTGGACGCCGGTGACGCCGGAGACGCTGCCCGGGAGCGAGCCGGCGATGCCGGTCGCGGCCTGGACGGTGTTGAGGGAGGACACGGCGCCCACGACGCCGGAGACGTCGCTGAGGACGGCGCCGGCCACGCCGCCGGAGATGCTGACGACACCGCCGGAGACGGCGTCCAGCTCGGCGTCGTCGATCTCGCGGGTCTCGAGGTGCTCGCGCATGACGCGTTTTCCCTTCGTTCGTGGAGGAGTTTCCGGGTGGCGTGGGGCGGGCCGGCGAAAAACGCGACCCGGCCACCCCCATGGCGGTCCGGCAGCCGAAAACCGGCCACCGTTCATATGACCGCCGTGGTGCGGAAGATGAAAACACGCGATCGGCTGACCTGGCCAATCCCTCCGGAATCTCTTGCCGCACAGCATCCGCAACCGGGCGATCGGCGCACCTTTTCGGCCACCGGACGGTTTCACCTTCTCCACGAAACGAAGAGAATGCGCTGCACGGATCACGGTTTCCGCAGGACACACCGGGGCATTTCACCCACTGCGCCGGGCGAGGCATTCCGGACATGTCGAGCGACGGCGACATGAGGGAATCACCGTCCGCCCACCGTGTGAAAGTTCTACGGGTGCGGTGCGCGGCTTCGCCCCGGCCGCCGCTCCTGCCCCTGGTACCGCGGCGGAACGGAAGGGTCCGAAAGGCCGGGGAATCATTTCCCTCCGGGGCGGGCGACCCTCTTGCCGCGCACCCGTCCGCGAATTCCCCTCTGTTCCGTCACGGGACAACCACGGAATCCCCCGTTCGGTCACTTCTCCGGTATCGGCAGGGGGCGCTTCTCGATCGCCGCCGCCATCACCTCCGGAAAGTGGTCGGGAGTACAGGCGAAGGCGGGCGCGCCGAGTGCGGCCAGCGCCGCGGCGTGCTCCCGGTCGTAGGCGGGGGCGCCCTCGTCCGAGAGGGCCAGGAGCGTCACGAACCGCACGCCCGCGCTCGTCATCGCGGCGACGCGCTTGAGCATCTCGCCGCGGATGCCGCCCTCGTGGAGGTCGCTGACGAGGACGAGGACGGTCTCGGCGGGCCGGGTGATGCGCGACTGGCAGTAGGCGAGCGCGCGGTTGATGTCGGTGCCGCCGCCGAGCCTGGTCCCGAACAGGACGTCGACGGGATCGTCGAGCAGGTCGGTGAGGTCCACGACGGAGGTGTCGAAGACGACCAGCCGGGTGGAGACCGACCGCATCGAGGCGAGTACGGCCCCGAAGACGGAGGCGTAGACGACCGAAGCGGCCATCGAGCCGGACTGGTCGACGCACAGGACGACGTCCTTGCGCACTGCCCGGGAGGCGCGGCCGTGGCCGACCAGCCGCTCGGGCACGACCGTGCGGTACTCGGGCAGGTAGTTTCCCAGGTTGGCCCGGACGGTGCGGTTCCAGTCGATGTCCCGGTGGCGGGGGCGGCTCGCCTTCGCCGACCGGTCCACAGCGCCCGACAGCGTCGCCCTGGTACGGGCCGCGAGCCGGCGCTCCAGCTCCCCGACGACCTTGCGGACGACCGCGCGAGCGGCCTCCCGGCTCTCCTCGGGCATCGCCTTGCCCAGGGAGAGCAGTGTGCCGGCGAGGTGGACGTCCGCCTCGACGGCCTCCAGCAGCTCCGGTTCGGTCAGCAGGGCCGACAGGCCCAGCCGGTCGATGGCGTCCCGCTGCATCACCTGGACGACGGAGGCCGGGAAGCAGTCGCGGACGTCGCCCAGCCAACGGGCCACGCCCGGTGCCGAGGCGCCCAGCCCGGCGGACCTCGGCCCCGGCCGGGTGCCGCCGCCCTCCTCGTCCCCGTAGAGGGCGGTGAGAGTGCGGTCCATGGCCGCGTCCCGGCCGGTCAGGGCGCGGCCGGTGCCGTCGGTCTCCTCACCGCCGCCCAGGACCAGCCGCCAGCGCCGCAGCCGCTCGCCGTCGTCCCGCCCGTCCGTACCGCCGGCCGCCGCGTCCGCAGGCGTGTTCGCCGCCGTGTTCACTGCCGTGTTCGCTGCCGTGTTCGCCGCCGTGGCCGGTTCGTTCACCGTGCGGCCCCCTCCTCTTCCTCTTCCTCCGCGCCGCCCCGCCCGGCGCCCTCCGCCCGATCCCCCAGCAGCAGCCGCAGGGTGGGCAGTACGGCGCCGGCCCGCTCCGGATCCGGCTCCTCCCCGAAACCGGGGACGGCCTCCCATACCTCCGCGCCGCCCGGCGCCCGCGTACCGCGCCGGACCAGTTCGCCGACGGTGCGCCGCACCGCCGGCCCGTACGCGGCGAAAGTCCGCCGCAGCAGCGGCAGTACGCCGGTGAACGCCTCCCCGGGTATCCCCGTGAGCCAGTCGTCCACCAGGGCCAGCAGCCGCTCGTCGTGGACGAGCAGCATGCCGCCGTCCGCCAGGAACCCCTCGATCCACCCCGCCGCGTCCGGTGGCGGGACGCCCGGTGAGAGCGCCAGGCCCATCAGCCCGGCCGCCTCCTCCTCGGAGAGCCGCCCGTCGTCCAGCAGCAGCCGGACGCAGCGGCCCCGGAGCAGCCCCGGGACCGCGGAGGGCCGGTCACGGCCGGCGAGGGTGCGCAGCACCGACCGCCAGCGCGTGAGCAGCCCCTCCCCCGCCAGCAGGACGACCGCCCGGTGGGCGGCGTCCAGATGGCCGCGCATCTCGGCCGCGGCGGCGGCGCCGAGGCCCGCGCAGGCGGGCGGCAGGCCGACGCACACCCGCTCGGCGATCCCCTCGGCGACCTCGCGCAGCGCGGCGGCGTCCGTGCCGCGCACGTCGCCGTAGCGCACGGAGCGCACCAGTGCGGGCAGCGCCCGGGCCAGGTGGCCGACGTCGGTGTCGAGGGCGGCGCGGTCGGCGAGGGCGCGCATCACCGCGGGCAGGGCCTTGCCGAGCCCGGCGAGCAGGCAGCGTTCGGCCAGTTCGGTGGTCTCGGCCAGCGAGGCGGCGTCGCGGGCCAGCGCCTCGGCCCTGGCACCGGCCGCGGCGGCCACGGTGGTGCCCCACACCCCGGCCTCGGCGATCCGCACCGACAGCTCCGGCCGCCAGCGCAGCCGCCAGGTCTCTCGGAAGGTGCCCGTGCCGCCGGCGCGGCCGCGCACCGGCTCGCCCCAGTCGACGCCGAGCAGCCGCAGCCGGTGCAGCAGTCTGCTGCGCGCGGCGGCGTTCTCCTCCCGCAGATCGAGGTCGAGTTCGCGCTCGCGCGCCTCGGGCTTGAGGCGCAGCGACCTCTGCAGACGGGCGAGGTCGCGCTGGAGCGGAACGGCGGGGGCGTCCGGCGGCACCGTGCCGAGCGCGTCCCCGACGACCAGCCGGTCGTGGACGAGGGCGAGCGGCACGTCCGAGCCCTCGCACAGCACGGCCCGCACCGCGTCGAGCGTCTCGGCGAGCCCCGGCAGCGGGCGTCCGCGCAGGGCCGCCAGGGTGTCGGCGAGCCGTACCGCCTCGATGACGTGCGCCACGGACACCGAGGACACCGGGGACGGTGAGGACGCCGAGGGCTTCGGGGGCGCCGGAGCCCCGATGCGGCCCTCCTCGCGCAGCAGCCGGGCGGCCTCGGTCATCCACCGCTCGACGGGCCGGTCGGGCGCGGCGAACAGATGGCCGTACCAGCCGGGCGAGGTGATCCCGGCGCCGTAGCCGCTGCGCCGTGCCAGCCGCTCGTTGGTCCACGGTACCCAGGTGATCTCCGCCCGCACCCTCGGCAGGCCCTTCAGCAGCCGCCGGTCGGCGGTGACGGTCGTCCTCGCGGTGAGGGCCGGTACGTGCCATGCGCCGCAGACCACGGCGACCCGGTCGCCGCCGAACCGACCGCACGCCTCCCGCAGCCGCAGCCGCATATGGGCCTCGCGCACCGCGTCGCGCCGGTGGCCCGCGCCTCCGGAGGAGGCGCCCGAGGGAGTGCCGAAGGCGCCCTCGTGCGCCTCGCGCAGGGCGGTCATGGCGTCGGCGAGAGCGGTGAAGGGCGCGTACGGATCGGCGGGGCGGGCCCCGGCGGTGCGGGCCGGCGGCACACCGCGGTGCTCGACGACGTCCTCCCACCAGCGCTCGGGGTCGTCGTGACCGGCCGCCTCGGCGAGCACACGCAGCGGGTCCAGGCGCAGCTCCCCGGCCGGCTCCTCCTCCTCCTTCTCCTCCCCGTCCTCGTCCCCCAGTGCCAGGGTGTGGGCCGCGGGAAGGTCGAAGAACCGAACCGGCACCCCGCGCTCCAGCGCCCAGCGGAGGGCGACCCACTCCGGGGAGAACCCGGCCATCGGCCAGAACGCGGCGCGGCCCGGGTCGTCCGCCGCGTGGGCCAGCAGCGCGACCGGCGGGCGCATCCGCCGGTGCGCCGCGAGCCCCACCACCGCGTCGGCCTCCGGCGGTCCCTCCACCAGCAGCACCGCCGGCCGGTGGGCCTCCAGCGCCGCCAGGACGGCCCGCGCCGAGCCGGGGCCGTGGTGGCGCACGCCCAGCAGCAGCGGCCCCGGCGGCGTGGCACCCGTGGCACCCGCGATTCCGCCCGGGGCGGCGACCGCCGCCCCCGTACCGGGCACGCTCATGCGCCCGCCTCCCGGCAGGCCCGGTAGAAGTCCTTCCAGCCCTCCCTCTCCCGGACGACCGCCTCCAGGTACTCCTGCCACACCACCCGGTCGGCGGCCGGGTCGCGGACGACCGCGCCGAGGACTCCGGCGGCCACGTCGTCCGCGCGCAGTACTCCGTCGCCGAAGTGGGCGGCCAGGGACAGCCCTCCGGTGACCACCGAGATGGCCTCGGCCGTCGACAGGGTGCCCGACGGCGACTTGACCCTGGTGCGGCCGTCGAGGGTGACGCCGTCGCGCAGCTCGCGGAAGACGGTGACCACCCGCCGGATCTCGTCGACGCCGTCGGGGACGGCCGGCAGGTCCAGGGAGCGGCCGATCTGCTCCACGCGCCGGGCCACGATGTCCACCTCCTCCTCGGGCGTCCCGGGCAGCGGCAGGACGACGGTGTTGAAGCGGCGGCGCAGCGCGCTGGACAGCTCGTTGACACCCCTGTCGCGGTCGTTGGCCGTGGCGATCAGGTTGAAGCCGCAGACGGCCTGGACCTCCTCGCCCAGCTCCGGTATCGGCAGCGTCTTCTCCGACAGGATCGTGATCAGGGTGTCCTGCACATCGGCCGGCATACGGGTCAGCTCCTCGACCCGCGCGACCGCGCCGCCGGACATGGCCCGCATGACGGGGCTGGGCACCAGGGCCCCGCGGCTGGGCCCCTCGGCCAGCAGCCGCGCGTAGTTCCAGCCGTAGCGGACCGCCTCCTCGGCGGTGCCCGCCGTGCCCTGGACCAGCAGCGTGGAGTCGCCGCTGACGGCCGCCGCCAGATGCTCCGACATCCAGGTCTTGGCGGTGCCGGGCACCCCGAGCAGCAGCAGGGCACGGTCGGTGGCCAGCGTGGCGACGGCCACCTCCACGATCCGGCGCGGACCGACGTACTTGGGGCTGACGACCGTGCCGTCCGGCAGGGTGCCGCCGAGCAGGTAGGTGGCGACGGCCCACGGCGACAGTCTCCACCGCTCGGGGCGCGGCCGGTCGTCCGCCGCGGCCAGGGCGCCCAACTCCTCGGCGAAGGTCTCCTCCGCGTGGGGCCGCAGAGCGGCCGGTGCGCTGGTGGCGGTCACGTTTCCCCCTCGCATGCGGCTTTCGCGTGTCGGTCCCACGATGTACGGACCCACTGACAATTCCCGCGGCGATCCCGCGGCCGCCCTCCCCGGCCTGCCCGGACGCCGTCCGGGGACGGCCAAGGACGGCCAAGGAGGGCCGGAGACGGCCGGGGACGGTCGGAGATGGTCGGAGATGGTCGGAGGCGGGCGGAGACGGCCGGAGGCGGGCGGGGACGGATTGTCAGTGGCGGCTCGTACGGTCGTCCACATGGTTCACCGCACAGAGAGCGAGCTTGTGTTTCCGGTCGGTGAGAACTGCGGCATCGGTGGCGACGACAACCACGCGTCCGTACGGGGAGAGCGAGGGGCACATGAGCACAGGGGGATCGCGGCGGCCTGCGGAACGGGCGCAGGCGCCGGCGCCTGACTCCGCTCCCGCGGAAGAGGGAGCAGGCCGGCCGTGTGCCGGGGAGTCCGGAGAAGCCGGGGGAAGAAGGGAGGCCGCCGCCCGCGCCGGGGAGCGGGCGGCGGCCCCCGCCGGCCGGGAGGCGGCGCGGCGGCGCGCCGAGCGGCGGGCCGAGCGGATCGCGGCGGGCGCCACCGAGCTGGAGCACCGGCTGGCGGACCTGCTGCGCGGCGGTCTGGCGGACATGGAGCGGTCGGCGGGGGAGGCGGGCCGCGGCGTCTGGGAGGAGACGGCCGCCCGCATGGTGGACGCCCAGGCGCCCGGGCTGGCCGCCCGGGTGCGGGAGCTGGGTGCCGTCCCCGGCTCAGGCCCCGGCTGGCCGTCCCGGATGCTGGAGGAGTGCGCCCTGCTGCACCTGCTGGGCCAGGGCTTCATGAACATCGCCGGGCTGCCGGAGCCGCTGGCCGCGACCGTGCGTTCCCGGATGGGGATGACCACCCGGGCGGCCGAGGTGCTGGCCGACCGCGACGCGGTGGTGCGCGACCACTGGCTGGTGCTGGGCCGGCACGACACCGAGGAGGAGAGGATCGCGGCACGCCGGGTCTGGCTGTACGGGCGGCGGACCGGGCGCACGGCCCTGGTGCTGTCGTTCGCCGCCGGCGGGCTGCCGGAGCCGCCGCTGCCGGTGGGGGGCTCGGTGGACGCCGATCTCGCCTACTACCCCGGCGCTCCGGCGCTGCGTGCCGCTCTCGGCGAGCGGCACGCGGAGCCCGGGCCGGGCAGCCGGCCGCCGGGGACCGGCGTGCACGACGCGCTGGCCTCCTACGGCGCCGCGCTGTGCGGCGACCCCTGGCTGGAGGGCTGGCCGGCGGTCCTGGCCGGCGTGGTGCCCGTGCCGGCCGGGGATGGCTGGCAGCTGGCCGACGAGGGCGGCTCCGCGCTGCCGGTGGCGGAGGCGGCGGGGGTGCGCTCCCGGATGTGGCGGCTCGCCGCCGTCTCGGGCGGCGAGCCGGTCACGGTGTTCGGCGAGTGCGGCCACCGGGGTTTCGTCCCGTACACCGTCTGGCCGGGCCCGGGGTCGGCGCCGGAGGCGGTGTCGGCAGCGGAGCCGGCGGCCGCCGTGCCGCTCACCTCGCCGGACGTGCCGGGTGGTGCGCGGTGAGCTGGGGGGAGCTGGTCGGCGCCGCGCTGCTGGGCGCGGAGCGGCGCACACCGCCCGGCGGCTCGGTCGGGGCGCTGCTGGACGCCGCCGCTGTGGAGACGGTGCGGCGGAGGGCCGGGCTGCGGCCCGCCCCCGCCGCGCCCCGGCCGGATCCGGCGCCGCCGGATCCGCGTCCGCCGCTGCCGCCGGCCGCGGCCCGGCGGCTGTCCCTGCTGCTCGCCGACCGCCCCGGCGCGGGCGGCGGGCGCCGGGGCACCGCGCCCGACCTCGCCGAACTGCTGCCGCAGTGGCTGGCGGCCGCGTGCGCCCACGGCTACCGGGCTCCGGCCTGGCAGCTGCCCGCCCTGCTGGACGCGGCCCGCGCGCGCACGGACCTGCGCGCGGGCGCGCTCGCCCTGGGCGGACCGCGGGCCCTGTGGCTGGCACGCCTCAATCCGGACTGGCGGTACGCGCTGCGCGGCCGCTTCGGGCGCGGCCCCGTTCCGCCCCCGGACGGCGTGCGGGGCGCGGACACCGCGGACACCGCGGACGGCGCCGTACGGCGGTTGTGGAAGGAGGGCCTGTTCGCCGAGCGGTCGGCGCTGCTGCTGTCCCTGCGGCGCCGTGATCCGGCGGCGGCCCGCGAGCTGCTGGCCGGCACCTGGGCCGAGGAGCGGGCCGAGGACCGGCTGATGTTCCTGGACTCGCTGCGCGAGGGCCTGTCGGCACAGGACGAGGAGTTCCTGGAGCGTGCGCTGGCGGACCGCAGCCGCAACGTCCGGAGCACCGCCGCCGAGCTGCTGTCGGCACTGCCCTCCTCCGCGCTCGCGGCGCGGATGGCGGCCCGGGCCCGCTCCTGCGTCGCGCTGGACCGCACCGGCCGGCCGGACCGGCTGGTGGTCGAGGCACCGTACGAGTGCGACCCGGGCATGCGGCGCGACGGTGTGGTGCCCGGGGCGCCGCCGGGCCGCGGCGAGCGGTCGTGGTGGCTGGTGCAGGTGGTGGAGGCCGCGCCGCTGGACACCTGGCCGGAGCATCTGGGCGGCCGTACGCCCGACCGGATCGCGGCGCTGCCGGTCGCCGACGACTGGGAGGCGGACCTGCACGCCGCCTGGGCGCGGGCAGCCGTGCGCCTGCGGGACACCGCGTGGGCGCGGGCGCTGCTGCGCAGGCCGTCCGCCCCGATGGCGGCGGCCCCCGGCGACCCGGCGAAGCTGCTGGCACTGCTGCCGGCCCCGGAGCGGGCGCGGTGGGCGGCGGAGTTCACAGCCGCCCACGGTCTGTCCGAGGCGTTCCGGGTGCTGGGCGTCTGCGAGGTCCCCTGGGCCGAGCCGCTGGGGCGGGCCGTGGTGGACGCGCTGGAGATCGCCCGGGACGCGGGCAGTTATCCGTGGAGCTTCAGCGGGGTGCTGGGCCTGGCCGAACGCTGCCTGGACCCGGGTGAGGCCGACCGCCTCGCTCCGCTGGCCGCGGTCCCGGACGAGCCCGAGGACGGCTCACCGGGCGCGGGCGGCTACTGGGCGGAGGCGTTCCAGCGGCTGGTGGCCACGCTCCGTCTGCGCGCCACGATGCTCGCGGAGCTCGAGCCGCCGGGGGACGCCGGCCCCGCGCGGGGGCCGGCCGCCGCGGAACGCGTATGAGCCGTGTCCGCTCCACCGCGCTCTCCCGGAGAGCGGCCCGGTGCGCCGGTCCCGGCGCGCCGGGCCGTACGCCCGCCCGTGCGCCGCGTGTGCTCCGGCCGGGGTCAGGCCGCCACGGAACGCACGTGGGAGCGCACCCACTCCACCACCTCGCCGGTGGGCGCGCCGGGGGTGAAGATCTCGGCGACCCCCTGCTCCTTGAGCGGCGGGATGTCGTCCTCGGGGATGATGCCGCCGCCGAAGACCTTGATGTCCGCCGCGTCGCGCTCCCGCAGCAGCTCCAGGACCTTGGCGAAGAGCGTGTTGTGGGCGCCGGAGAGGATGGACAGGCCGATCGCGTCGGCGTCCTCCTGGATCGCGGTGTCCACGATCTGCTCGGGCGTCTGGTGCAGGCCGGTGTAGATGACCTCCATACCTGCATCGCGCAGCGCCCGTGCGATCACCTTGGCTCCGCGATCGTGGCCGTCGAGCCCCGGCTTGGCGACCACCACGCGGATCGGACCCGACACACCCATCACTGCCTCCCATAACGACTGCGGCCCGGCCGGCCCATCCGACCATCTGTCAGTGGGCGGTTACCCGGTGAACGAACGTTATCGCCAGCATCCCCCACCCGGCGGTTCCGCGGTAAGGAGGGAGGGGGAAATCACACGGGACTCCGGCCGTCACGGCCGGTTCCCCGCGAGGACCCGCGGTGGATTCCGGGACGATCCGCGGCTTCGCGCTCCCGCGATCCGCGTCCGCCCTGCATCAGTCCCCCTCCAAAGGGGCATACGACCATATATGCCCGGCGCGTGCCACCGGGAGGAGGTCGACGGCATGAGGGTCACCAGGGCGCTGCCCTTCCCGTCCGGCTCGTTCCTCGGCGCCCTGCCGCTGTCCCTGATCCCCTTCGCCCCGCGCGAGCTGCGGGCCGCCGCGCTGGAGGCCGCCTCCCTGGCGAGCCGCACCCTGCTCTACCCCGCGGGCATGGCACAGGAACGATGCGCACCGGCTCCGCCGGCGGGTGCGGGCGAGGAGGACGAGCGGGTGTGCCCGGGATCCCCGCCCGGAGGGAGGCGGGGGAAGGAGAGCGAGGGCGACGCGGGAAGCCGTGAGGGGGAGGGCTGCCCTCCCGTTCTGCTGCTGCACGGCTTCATCGACAACCGCTCGGTGTTCACCCTGCTGCGCCGCTCACTGGTCCGCAACGGCTGGCGTGACATCCGCGCCTTCAACTACTCCCCTCTCACCTGCGACGTGCGCTGCGCCGCGGAGCTCCTGGCGGAGTACGTCGAGGAGGTCTGCGAGAGCACCGGCCGCCGCCGCATCGACGTGGTCGGGCACAGTCTGGGCGGCCTGATCGCCCGCCACTACGCCCAGCGGATGGGCGGCGACGCCCGCGTCCGCACCCTGGTGACCCTCGGCACCCCGCACTCCGGCACCCGGGTGGCGCCGCTGATGTCGGCCCACCCGATCGTGCGCCAGCTCCGGCCGGACTCCGATGTGATCGAGGAACTGGCCGGCCCCGCGCCGGGCTGCCGCACCCGCTTCGTGGCCTTCTGGAGTGATCTGGACCAGCTCATGGTCCCCGTGGAGACCGCCCGGCTCGACCACCCCGACCTGGATTCCCGCAGTGTGCGCGTGAGCGGCCTGGGGCATCTGACGCTTCCGGCGCACTGGGAGGTCGCCGCCGGGGTCCGGCGGGAACTGGCCGCGGGAGCGTCGCACCGCGGGGAG
>NZ_JAKMAY010000187.1:0-11613 GCF_022015835.1 Streptomyces sp. ICN903
TACCGGCCCCGGCCCGTACCACGGCCCCCGGCCGGGCTCCTAGCCCGTCCGTGCCTGATTGATCACATCTGACCCCCCGGAGGAACCACACCGACAGGACGTCGTTACCATGGCCATCGGCCGGTGGACCGTACCCGGCCGGGCCAGACCGACACCGAAGCCGGCCGGCCCCGTAAACCGCTCCCGGAGGGTATTTCCGTGCCGGCTGGAACGCTGTACCGCGGCCGGGAAGGCATGTGGTCCTGGGTGGCTCACCGAGTCACCGGCGTCCTCATCTTCTTCTTCCTGTTCGTGCACGTCCTGGACACGTCGCTCGTCCGCGTCTCCCCGGAGGCCTACGACGACACCGTGGCGGTCTACAAGACGCCCATCGTCGCGCTGCTGGAGTACGGCCTCGTGGCCGCCATCCTCTTCCACGCGCTCAACGGCCTTCGGGTCGTCGCCGTCGACTTCTGGTCGAAGGGCACCAAGTACCAGCGCCAGATGCTGTGGACCGTCATGGGCATCTGGATCGTGCTGATGATCGGGGCGCTGTACCCGGTCCTCGGGCACGCCGTGAGCGAGCTGTTCGGGAGCTGACGACATGGCCTACGACGTAGACAACCCCGCCCCCGTCATCGAGCCGCCCCGCGCCCGCACCAGCCGGACGGCCAAGAAGTTCACGCCCGGCAACTTCGAGATGCACGCCTGGCTGTTCATGCGGCTGTCCGGCATCGTGCTGGTCGTGCTGGTGGTCGGCCACCTGCTGATCCAGCTCGTCCTGGACGGCGGCGTCAGCAAGATCAACTTCGCCTTCGTGGCCGGTCGCTGGGCCTCGCCCTTCTGGATGACCTGGGACCTGCTGATGCTGTGGCTGGCGATGCTCCACGGCGCCAACGGTCTGCGGACCGTCATCAACGACTACGCCGAGCGTGACGGCACCCGCTTCTGGCTGAAGATGCTGCTGTACACCGCCACGGTGTTCACCGTCCTGCTGGGCACGCTGGTGATCTTCACCTTCGACCCGAACATCCGCTAGAGCCGGGGCTGAGGCGCTTTCATCATGAAGATCCACAAGTACGACACCGTCATCGTCGGCGCCGGCGGCGCCGGGATGCGCGCCGCCATCGAGGCGACCAAGCGCAGCCGCACCGCGGTGCTGACCAAGCTCTACCCCACCCGCTCCCACACCGGCGCGGCCCAGGGCGGCATGGCCGCGGCCCTCGCCAACGTCGAGGAGGACAACTGGGAGTGGCACACCTTCGACACGGTCAAGGGCGGTGACTACCTGGTCGACCAGGACGCCGCCGAGATCCTGGCGAAGGAGGCCATCGACGCCGTCCTCGACCTGGAGAAGATGGGCCTGCCGTTCAACCGGACCCCGGACGGCACCATCGACCAGCGCCGCTTCGGCGGCCACTCCCGCAACCACGGCGAGGCCCCGGTGCGCCGGTCCTGCTACGCCGCGGACCGCACCGGCCACATGATCCTCCAGACGCTGTACCAGAACTGCGTCAAGGAGGGCGTGGAGTTCTACAACGAGTTCTACGTCCTGGACCTGCTGCTCAGCGAGGTCGACGGGGTCAAGCGCACCGCGGGCGTCGTCGCCTACGAGCTGGCCACCGGCGAGATCCACGTCTTCCAGGCCAAGGCCGTCGTCTTCGCCTCGGGCGGGAACGGCAAGTTCTTCAAGGTCTCCTCCAACGCGCACACCCTGACCGGTGACGGCCAGGCCGCCGCGTTCCGCCGGGGCCTGCCGCTGGAGGACATGGAGTTCTTCCAGTTCCACCCGACCGGCATCTGGCGCATGGGCATCCTGCTCACCGAGGGCGCCCGCGGCGAGGGCGGCATCCTGCGCAACAAGGACGGCGAGCGCTTCATGGAGAAGTACGCGCCCGTCATGAAGGACCTCGCCTCGCGCGACGTCGTCTCCCGCTCGATCTACACCGAGATCCGCGAGGGCCGCGGCTGCGGCCCCGAGGGCGACCACGTCTACCTCGACCTCACCCACCTGCCGCCGGAGCAGCTCGACGCCAAGCTGCCGGACATCACCGAGTTCGCGCGCACCTACCTGGGCATCGAGCCGTACACCGACCCGATCCCGATCCAGCCGACCGCGCACTACGCGATGGGCGGCATCCCGACCAACGTCATGGGCGAGGTGCTGGCCGACAACACCACGGTGGTGCCTGGCCTGTACGCGGCCGGGGAGGTCGCCTGCGTGTCCGTGCACGGCGCCAACCGCCTGGGCACCAACTCGCTGCTGGACATCAACGTCTTCGGCCGCCGGGCGGGCATCGCCGCCGCCGAGTACGCGGCGACCGCCGACTACGTGGACCTGCCGGAGGACCCGGCCGCGTTCGTCCAGGGCCAGGTCGAGGCGCTGCGCTCCTCGGAGGGCAGCGAGCGGGTCACCGAGATCCGCAAGGCGCTCCAGGAAACCATGGACAAGAACGTCATGGTCTTCCGCACCGAGCAGACGCTCAAGGAGGCCGTCGAGGAGATCGCCTCCCTGCGCAAGCGGTACAGGAACGTGTCCGTCCAGGACAAGGGCAAGCGGTTCAACACCGACCTGCTGGAGGCCATCGAGCTGGGCAACCTGCTCGACCTGGCCGAGGTGACGGCCGTCTCCGCGCTGGCCCGCAAGGAGTCCCGCGGCGGCCACTACCGCGAGGACTACCCCAACCGCGACGACGTCAACTTCATGCGCCACACCATGGCGTACCGCGAGGTGGGCGACGACGGCACCGAGTCGATCCGGCTGGACTACAAGCCGGTCGTGCAGACCCGCTACCAGCCGATGGAGCGTAAGTACTGATGGCCACTCCCGTCATGGAGAAGTCCCAGGCCGGTGCCGGCGGCACGGCGGCGGACTCCCCCTACATCACCGCGACCTTCCGCATCCGCCGGTTCAACCCGGAGGTCTCCGACGAGGTCACCTGGCAGGACTTCCAGCTGGAGATCGACCCCAAGGAGCGCGTCCTGGACGCCCTCCACAAGATCAAGTGGGAGATCGACGGCACGCTGACCTTCCGGCGCTCCTGCGCGCACGGCATCTGCGGCTCCGACGCGATGCGCATCAACGGCCGCAACCGGCTGGCGTGCAAGACGCTGATCAAGGACATCAACCCGGACAAGCCGATCACCATCGAGCCGATAAAGGGGCTCACGGTCCTCAAGGACCTGGTGGTCGACATGGAGCCGTTCTTCCAGGCCTACCGGGACGTGATGCCCTTCCTGATCACCAAGGGCAACGAGCCGACCCGCGAGCGCCTGCAGTCCGCCGAGGACCGCGAGCGCTTCGACGACACCACCAAGTGCATCCTGTGCGCCGCGTGCACCTCCTCGTGCCCGGTGTTCTGGAACGACGGCCAGTACTTCGGCCCGGCGGCGATCGTCAACGCGCACCGCTTCATCTTCGACTCCCGCGACGAGGGCGGCGAGCAGCGTCTGGAGATCCTCAACGACCGCGAGGGCGTCTGGCGCTGCCGCACCACCTTCAACTGCACGGAGGCCTGCCCGCGCGGCATCGAGATCACCAAGGCCATCCAGGAGGTCAAGCGCGCGCTGATCACGCGCCGCTACTGACACCCCCTCCGGGCCGCCCGCCACGGGCGGCCCGGGGCACGGAGGCGCCCGCCGGGGAGACCCGGCCGGGCGCCTTCGGCGTGCGCACGGCCCCTGCCGGTCAGGCCGTGAAACGGCCGAGGACCAGCATCGTGACCAGCAGGGCCGCAAGCACTCCCAGGCCGGCGCCGGCCACCCGGCCGTACCTCCGGGACGTGAACACCCCGGCCACTGTCCCCAGGGTCACCGGCGGCACCGCGTACCGCGCGACGGCGATCAGGGCGCCGTCGAAGCGCAAGGGGCCTCGTACGCCGTCCTGACAGGAGCCGCAGGCGATGGCGATCAGCGGCCCGATCACCCCCGTGAGGAAGCCCGCTGCCGGCGCCACCACCGCGAGCCCGGCCGACGCGGCCCGGTCGGCCGCGGTGCGCCCGGGGCGGCCGGGGGCCGGGGGCCAGGGAGAGCGAAGGGGAAACGGTGTCGGTGTTCTCCATGCGGTGGACGCTGACGGCCCTTCCGGAGCACGGCATGCGTCCCCGTACTCGGAAAGGAGGCGGGATTCCGGGCCTGGGCGGCTCAGGCCTGCCCGGAGGCGAGTTCGACGACGGTGATGTCGGATTCGGCGCCCACGCGCACCGGCGGGCCCCAGGCGCCCGCGCCGCGGCTGACGTAGAGCTGGGTGTCGCCGTAGCGCTCCAGGCCGGCGAGGGTGGGGTTGGCGGCCTGGGCGATATAGGTGGCGGGCCACATCTGGCCGCCGTGGGTGTGGCCGGAGAGCTGGAGGTCGACGCCGTGGTCCACCGCGTCGTGGATCATGACCGGCTGGTGGGCCATGAGGACCACCGCGCGGGAGGTGTCGCGGTCGCCGAGCGCCCGCGCGAAGTCCGGGCCCTGGCCCTCCTCCTCGCCCGCGAGGTCGTTGACGCCGGCCAGGTCGAAGTGGCGCAGCTCGCGGCGGGCGTTCTCCAGCGGCTGCAGGCCCAGCTCGCGGACGTGGTCGATCCACTCGCCCGCGTCGCCGAAGTACTCGTGGTTGCCGGTGACGAAGTACGAGCCGTCGCGCGAGCGGAGCCGGGCCAGCGGCTCGGCGGCGCTGCCGAGCTCGGCGACGGTGCCGTCCACCAGGTCGCCGACGACGGCGACCATGTCGGCGTCGGCCCGGTTGATGGTGTCCACGATCCGCTGGGTGTGGGAGCGGCCCAGGACGGGGCCGAGGTGGATGTCGCTGACGACGGCGATGCGGTAGCCGTGGGCGGCGCGGGGCAGCTTGGCCAGGGGGACGGTGACGCGCTTGAGCTTCGGGCCGCGCATCACGCCGTACGTGCCGTAGCCGACCGTCCCGGCCGCCGCGACGCCCGCCGCGGCGGCCACGGTGCGGGCCACGAACAGCCGGCGCGACGGACCGGCCGGCGGGCGCTCCCCGGGGCCGGCGCCGGTCGCGGTGCCGGTCGCGGTGCCGGTCGCGGTGCCGGTCCCGCCGGTCCCGGGACCGGGGTCCGCGCCGTCGCGGTCCGCGACGGCCGTACGCGCCTTCCCGGCCGGGGCTCCGCCGCCCGCGCCCTCCTCGGCGGACGCGGCGGCGGAGGCGGCGGGGCGCGGCGCCGTCGCGGCGCCGCGCCCGGTGCCCTCCCCGGTCTCCTCGGCGCCGTTCCCGCTCGCGGGCGAGGCCGCCCGCCGCGCGTCCCGCCGCTCCAGGAAGCGGCGCAGCAGCGGCCGCACGGCCTCGCCCGCGAGCAGGGCCAGCGTCAGGTAGAGCACCATGGCGAGCCAGAGGAAGCCCGGCCAGGCGAGGATC
Organism: Streptomyces sp. ICN903; assembly: GCF_022015835.1. Taxonomy (NCBI): domain Bacteria; kingdom Bacillati; phylum Actinomycetota; class Actinomycetes; order Kitasatosporales; family Streptomycetaceae; genus Streptomyces; species Streptomyces sp. ICN903. The sequence goes on from NZ_JAKMAY010000187.1 coordinate 5,342, forward strand.
TGCTTCAGCAGGAAGGGCACGTCCGCCCGTCCGGCGCTCTGCGCCGCGACGGCGGTCAGCGGCAGCAGGACGAGCAGGGACGTGCCCACCCGTCTGTACCAGGTGCCACGCGCCGCCACGTCACGCACCAGACGCCGCCACAGGTACCAGTGCACCGCCGCCAGGACGGCGATCACCAGCACCAGGACGCCCACGAACACCACGGCCATGCCCCGCTCACTCTCCTGCCCTGTTGCCTGTCCTCAGCCGAACGTACCGGCGGCCGTCGTGCGTTCCGCCGGCCGCCGGCCGTCAGCCGTCGCGTGAGGCGCGCAGTGCCCGCAGACCGCGCAGCCCGATGATCCCTATGGCCGTGCCCAGCACCAGCGAGACCACGGCCAGTACCAGGTGGATCCAGAAGTACGTGGTCGGGTCGCCGGCGTCGTCGAACGCCATGCCGCTGCTGTCCTTCCACAGGTTCCTGGTGAAGTTGGTCCACACGAACCAGCTCCACGCCCCGAAGGCGAGCAGGAACCACGAGATGGGGCGAGAGAGTTTCACACCTACAAGTATGTCTATCGGCCCAATGGAATCACTGACAGGGGCGTCTCCCGCCACCGCGATGGTCCTCTCGGGGGTTCCCCGCCGTCGCCGAGCCGATACGTTCGCTCCGTGTCGAAGACTCACCGCGTAATCGTCCGCGCGCGCCGAGTGCGCAGCGCCCGCGGCCTCGCCGCCGCCACCGCCCTGCTCCTGCCCTGTCTCCTCGCGGGTGCTCCGGCCGCGGCGCACGCCGTGTCGGACAAGCCCAAGGAGCCCTCCCCGCCCGCGCGGATGTCCGCGGTCGGCGGGGAACGCCTCGGCCTCCCCGGTGTACAGATAGAACCGCGGGCCGGGGCCGGCACCCCCGAACTGCCCGACTCGATCACCTCGCGCGCGTGGATCGTCGCGGACGCCGAGACCGGCGACGTACTGGCGGCGAAGAACGCGCACTGGCCGCTCGCCCCGGCCAGCACCATCAAGATGCTCTTCGCCGACACCCTGCTCCCGAAGTTCGACAAGGAGCGGGTCCACCGCGTCTCGCGGGAGGAGCTGCTCCGGGTCGGCCCGGGCAGCAGCATGGTGGGCCTCAAGGAGGGCCTGACCTACACGGTCGACGACCTGTGGAAGGGCGTCTTCCTCCGCTCGGGCAACGACGCGGTGCACGCGCTGGCCGAGCTGAACGGCGGCGTGGACAAGACCGTCCGGGAGATGAACGAGCACGCCAGACGGCTCGGCGCGACGGACACCCATGTCGTCAGCCCCGACGGCTACGACGCCGAGGGGCACGTCTCCTCCGCCTACGACCTCACCCTGTTCGCCCGCTCGGGAATGCGGAAGCCGGACTTCCGCGAGTACGCGGCCACCGTCCGCGCCCGGTTCCCCGGGGACGTGGAGAAGGGGAAGGACGGGAAGAAGAAGCGCGGCACCTTCGAGATCCAGAACACCAACCGCCTGCTGACCGGCGCCCCCGGCCTGGAGCCGTACGAGGGCATCGCGGGCGTCAAGAACGGCTACACCACCAACGCCGGTTCCACCTTCACCGGCGTCGCCCAGCGCGGCGACCGGGTGCTGCTGGTGACCGCCATGCACCCCGAGGGAGGCGGCCTGAGCGTCTACGAGGAGACCGCCGACCTCCTGGACTGGGGCTTCGAGGCGGCCGGGAAGACCGAGCCCGTGGGCGAGCTGGTGCCGCCCGAGGGGGCCGCGAACGGGCTCGGCAAGAACACCGACGACAGGCCCGGCAACCAGGCGGGCGGGGCCGGCGAGCGGCCCGCCGGGCCCACCACGCCCACCGCGTCCAGGACGCACGAGCCGTCGGACGGCGCCGGTACGGCCCTGATGATCGTGGCGTCGCTCCTGGTCGCGCTCGGCGCGGGCGCGTACGGGGTGCACCGGCGCTGGCCGCTGCCGGGCACGGCCGGTACGCCCCGCCCGGGGCGCGGCCCGCAGGGCCCGGCGGTCCTGGGCAGCCCGGGGAACCCCGGTGCCCTGGAGAGGATCGTGACGAGGCCGCCGGCCCCCGGAAGGCCGGGAGGCGCCGGTGAGGCCGCGGGGGACGGGAACGGGAGGAGCGGCTCCCCGAAGGGCGTGAAGGGCCCGGAGGAGGCCCCGAAGGAGGCGGAGAACTGCGGGGAGGGGCCCGCCGCCGGGTCCGGCGGGACCGCGCACCCCGATTCCCCTGAGGCCCCGGCACCCTCGAAGTCCCCGGCGAAGGACGCCGGGACGCCCTGAGGGGTCCGGGCGTCCTGAGCGTTCCCGCGGCCCGGGAGGGCCGCGGCCGGCCCCCTGTTCCGCGCGCCGGGGCGCGTCAGAGCGAGGGGGCCGGAGGCCTGAAGAAGTCCGGCTGCGGAGGCAGGGGCAGGGGTGTGGAACCGCCGAAGGAGAACTCTCTGCGGAGCCGCCACACGCAGTCCTCGCCCTGCTCGTACAGCGCGAAGCCCGTCACCGTCCAGGCGGCCTCGAAGTCGGCCAGCTCCGCGTAGGCCCGGTCCATCGCCTCCTCGGCGATGCCGTGGGCGACCGTGACGTGCGGGTGGTAGGGGAACCGGAGATCGCGGGCGAGCGGGCCGTCCTCGGCCCGGATCCGCTCCTGGAGCCACCCGCAGGCCGAGGAGCCCTCGACGACCTGGACGAAGACCACCGGCGACAGCGGGCGGAAGGTGTCCGTACCCGACAGCCTCATCGGGAAGGCCCGTCCCGCCGCCGCCACCCGGGCGAGGTGCTCCTCGATCTCGGGCCGGCACACGGCGTCCACCTCGGTCGGCGGCAGGAGGGTCACGTGGGTGGGGATGCCGTGGGCCGCGCTGTCACCGAAGCCGGCGCGCCGCTGCTGGAGCAGACTGCCGTAGGGCTCCGGGACCGCGATCGATACACCGAGCGTGACGGTCCCCACGTGCTTCTCCTTCCTCGTCCCTGCCGTTTCCTTCTCCCCCTGGCCGCCTGCCGCCCTGTCAGTGCTTGGCGGGTACGAAGCCCACCTTCTCGTACGCCGCGGCCAGGGTCCGCGACGCGACCTCGCGTGCCTTCTCCGCTCCCCTGGCCAGCACCGAGTCCAGCGTCTCGGGGTCGTCCAGATATTCCTGGGTGCGCTCCCGGAAGGGCGTCACCCAGGCGGCGACGACCTCGGCCAGGTCGGTCTTGAGGGCACCGTAGCCCTTGCCCGCGTACTGCTGCTCCAGTTCCGGGATCCCGGTACCGGTGAGGGTGGAGTAGATCACCAGCAGGTTGCTGATGCCGGGCTTCTCCTTCTCGTCGTAGCGGATCTCGGTGCCGGTGTCGGTCACCGCGCTCCTGATCTTCTTGGCGGAGGTCTTCGGCTCGTCGAGCAGGCTGACCACGCCCTTGGGGGAGGCGGCCGACTTGCTCATCTTGACCGTCGGCTCCTGCAGGTCGTAGATCTTCGCCGTCTCCTTCAGGATGAAGGCCGAGGGGACGGTGAAGGTGTGGCCGTAGCGGCTGTTGAAGCGCTCGGCGACGTCGCGGGTCAGCTCGATGTGCTGGCGCTGGTCCTCGCCCACGGGGACGCTGTCGGCCTGGTAGAGCAGGATGTCGGCGACCTGGAGGACGGGGTAGGTGAACAGGCCGACCGTCGTGGCCTCGGCGCCCTGCCGCGCGCTCTTGTCCTTGAACTGGGTCATCCGGGAGGCCTCGCCGAAGCCGGTGAGGCAGTTCATCACCCAGGCGAGCTGCGTGTGCTCGGGCACGTGGCTCTGGAGGAACAGGGTGCAGCGCTCCGGGTCGAGCCCCGCGGCCAGGAGCTGGGCGGCGGCCAGCCGGGTGGCGGCACGCAGCTCCTTCGGGTCCTGCGGGATGGTGATGGCGTGCAGGTCGACGACGGCGTAGAACGCGTCGTGGGTGTCCTGCAGGTCGACCCACTGGCGGACGGCACCGAGGTAGTTGCCGAGGTGGAAGGAGCCCGCGGTGGGCTGGATGCCGGAGAGTACACGGGGACGGTCAGTGGCCATGGCGTCATTCTCGCAGAGGGCCGCCGCCGGGATCACCCGTGTTCCGCCTCCTGTGCGAGGCCGGGCACGGGCCCGGACGAGGCCCCGGACGAGGTCCCGGAAGCGGCTCCGGTACGGCCTTCGGACATGGGCCGTACCGGCGTGCCGGCGCCCCGGAACACGCCGCGCCGGAGGGTTTCGGTGCGAAGCGGGCGTACGACGATAGAGATAGGCATCACACGCGGCGACCGCCGCACGATCGCCGGTGCACACGTCCACTCCGCCCACCCGACACGGAGCGTTCCATGGCCACCTCGGCAGAATCGTCCGCCTCCCCCGCCCCCGCCGAACTGATCGCCGCCGCCGACGCGCACAGCGCGCACAACTACCACCCGCTGCCGGTCGTGGTCTCCTCGGCCGAGGGGGCGTGGATGACCGACGTGGAGGGCCGGCGCTACCTGGACATGCTCGCCGGCTACTCGGCGCTCAACTTCGGCCACGGCCACCCCCGGCTGCTGGCCGCCGCCCACGCGCAGCTGGACCGGCTCACCCTCACCTCCCGCGCCTTCCACCACGACCGCTTCGCCGCCTTCTGCACGGAGCTGGCCGAGCTGTGCGGCATGGAGGCGGTGCTGCCGATGAACACCGGAGCGGAGGCGGTGGAGACGGCGGTGAAGACGGCCCGCAAGTGGGGCTACCGGGTCAAGGGCGTCCCCGACGGGCGGGCGCGGATCATCGTGGCCGAGAACAACTTCCACGGCCGCACCACCACGATCGTCAGCTTCTCCACCGACCCCGAGGCGCGTGCCGACTACGGCCCCTACACGCCGGGGTTCGACATCGTCCCCTACGGCGACCTGGAGGCGATGCGGGCCGCGCTCGACGAGAACCCGGACGACACCGTCGCCGTGCTGCTGGAGCCGATCCAGGGCGAGGCGGGCGTGCTGGTGCCGCCGCCGGGCTATCTGGCGGGGGTCCGCGCGCTGACCCGCGAGCGGAACGTGCTGTTCGTCGCGGACGAGATCCAGTCGGGCCTGGGCCGCACGGGCCGGACGTTCGCGTGCGAGCACGAGGGCGTGGTACCGGACGTGTACGTGCTGGGCAAGGCGCTCGGCGGCGGCATCGTGCCGGTCTCGGCGGTGGTCTCCTCGGCTCAGGTGCTGGGCGTCTTCCGGCCCGGCGAGCACGGCTCCACGTTCGGCGGCAACCCGCTGGCCTGCGCGGTGGCGCTGGAGGTGGTCGCGATGCTGCGGACCGGCGAGTTCCAGCAGCGGGCGGCCGAGCTGGGCGAGCACCTCCACCACGAGCTGGGCCTGCTGGCGGGCGGCGGCGCGGTCGAGGCGGTGCGCGGGCGCGGGCTGTGGGCGGGCGTGGACGTCGTCCCGTCCCTGGGCACGGGCCGGGAGATCTCCGAGCGGCTGATGGAGCGGGGCGTCCTGGTCAAGGACACCCACGGCTCGACGATCCGCGTCGCCCCGCCGCTGGTGATCTCCAAGGAGGACCTGGACTGGGGTCTGGAGCGGCTCGGCGCGGTGCTGGGCTCCTGAGTACGGGCGCGGGGCCGTGCGGCGCCCCTCGGTGGGGTGCCTCCCGGTGGGCCGCCCCCGGCGGGTCACCCCCTCCCCGGCGGGTCATCCGAGGGCGCCGCGCAGCACCGCGCACAGTGCCTCCACCGCCGGGGAGAAGCCGTGCTCCGGCGGGGTGCCGTAGCCCACGACGAGCGCGTCGCGGCCGGGGCCGGGTGCCGGGGCGGCCGCCGGGTGGCGGAAGCGTGCCAGCCCCTCCAGGGCCACCCCCGCCCGCCGTGCCGCCTCCAGCACCGGCTCCTCGGCGCCCGGCGGCAGTTCCAGCACGGCGTGCAGCCCGGCCGCGATGCCCGTGACGCGTACCGCGGGGGCGTGCTCGGCGAGCGCGGCCACGAGCTGGTCGCGCCGGCGCCGGTAGCGCAACCGCATGGCGCGCACATGCCGGTCGTACGCCCCCGAGTCCAGGAAGTCGGCGAGGGTGAGCTGGTCGAGGACGCCGCAGGTCTCGGCCGTCTCGCGGCGGACGGCCAGGACGGGGCCGAGCAGCGCCTCGGGCACCACCATCCAGCCCAGCCGCAGCCCCGGCGCCAGGCTCTTGCTGGTGGTGCCGAGGTAGACCACCCTTTCCGGATCGAGGTCCTGGAGCACGCCGACGGGCCGGCGGTCGTAGCGGAACTCGCCGTCGTAGTCGTCCTCCAGGACCACTGCCCCGGTGGCCCGCGCCCAGTCGACGACGGCCGTGCGCCGGTCGGGGTGGAGGGGGACGCCGGTGGGGTACTGG
>NZ_JAKMAY010000188.1:0-11572 GCF_022015835.1 Streptomyces sp. ICN903
CCCTCTACCCCGGGGACGCCGACGACGACGCCCCCGGCGAGCCCCTCAACGCCGGTGTGGAGTGCTGCCGGGAGGGGGTGGACGCCTGATGGCCGTCTTCGTCCCCCGCTCGGAATGGGGCGCCCGCGCCCCCACCAACCGGCCCTCCCACATCACACCGGGCAACGGCGGCACCACCGTCCACCACGTCGGCGGCACCCGCACCGCCCGCTCCGACCACGGCGAGTGCGCCGGCCAGGTGCGCGGCATCCAAAGGCACCACATGGACGGCAACGGCTGGGCCGACATCGCCTACACCTATCTGGTGTGCGTCCACGGCCGCGTCTACGAGGGGCGCGGTCCGTGGGTGCGGACCGCCGCCAACGGCACCGACTCCGGCAACCGGGACTGGTACGCGGTGTGCGCGCTCACCGGCGGCTCCTCCTCCGACTACGACCCCGTCACCGAGGAACTCCTGGACGCCTTCCGCTGGTCGATCGCCAATCTGCGCGACATCGGCGGCGCGGGCCGCGGGATCAACCGGCACGGCGACCATCTGCCGACGTCCTGTCCGGGCCTGCTCTCCTCCTATGTGCGCGACGGCTCGCTGGAGCCCGCCTCCGGTCCCCCCGCCTGGCCCGGCGTCCACCTCAGCCATCCGCCGGCCACCGAGCACCCCGCCGTGGGGCTGTGGCAGCGGCGGATGCGCGAGCTCGGCTGGTCCCCCGGCACGGACGGGCGGTACGACGCGCGTTCCAAGGAGGTGTGCGAGCGCTTCCAGGCGCGGCACGGCCTGACGGTCGACGGCGTCGTCGGCCCGGAGACCTGGGAGGCCTGCTTCGGCTGACGCCCCGCCGGCCGCGGGCCGGCGCCCGGGCGCCGGCCCGCTCCGGGCCCCCGGGTGGCCCGTTCGGCCCTGGGCCCGGGGCAGGAGTCCGCGGAAGGCTTGCGGGCAGCGTGTTCCACGGGGGCGCGGAACCCCGCGCCCCCGCCGGCCCCGCACGGCCGGCCGGACACGTACACGCGCGCCGGGTCAGGGCGCGGGACGGCGCGGGACGGCGCGGAACGAGGGAGGAAACGGTGGAGCGGACGGCACAGGACACGGCCGGGAGGACGAAGGGGGCGGTGGACGTCGTCGCCTACGGCGTCATCGCCGACGAACGGCCCCTGCTGGAGAAGGCGTTCGACGGGCGGCACCGCCTGCGCTGCCTGGACCTAGTCCTGGACCGGGACACCGCCGCCACGGCCGCCGGGTGCGCGGTGGTGTGCAGCAGCGTCAACGACGTGCTGGACGAGGAGGTGCTGACCGTCCTGGCGAAAGGCGGCACCAGGCTGGTCACCCAGCGCGCCACCGGCTACAACAACATCGACCTGGACGCCGCCCGGAAGCTGGGCCTGTCGGTGGCGCGCGTGTCGCACTACTCCCCGCACTCGGTGGCCGAGTTCGCCTGGGCGCTGGCCCTGGCGGTCAACCGCCGGGTGCCCCGCGCGGTGACCCGCACCCGCGACTTCGACTTCCGGCTCAACGGCCTGATGGGACGCGACTTCCACGGGCGCACCGCCGGGATCCTGGGCACCGGGAAGATCGGCGCGGCCTTCGCCCGTATCGCCGCGGGCTTCGGCATGCGCCTGCTCGGCTCCGATGTCGCGGAGAACCCCGAGTGCCTGGCCCTGGGCATGGAGTACGTCGACCGCGACCGGCTGTTCACCGAGTCCGACCTGATCAGCCTCCACCTGCCGCTGCTGCCCGACACCTACCACGTGGTCGACGGCGACGCCCTGCGCAGGATGAAGGACGACGCGATCCTGATCAACACCAGCCGGGGCGGTCTGATGGACGCCCACGCCCTGGTGGAGACCCTGCGCGAGGGCCGCCTGGACGGGGTGGGGCTGGACGTGTACGAGGAGGAGGCCGGGGTCTTCTTCTTCGACCGCTCGCTGGACGTGGTGACCGACGACACCCTCGCCCGGCTGATGACCTTCCGCAACGTCCTGGTCAGCTCCCACCAGGCGTACTTCACCCACGACGCGGTGGAGCAGATCGTCCGGGCCACCGCCGCCAACGTCGAGGACCACCTGGCCGGGCGCACGGGCGAGAACGTCCTCGTCCCCCCGCCCGCCCCGCGCTGACCGGACCGGGCCGGGGTCGGGCCCGGTCCGGTCCGGTCCGGTCCGGTCCGGTCCGGTCCGCGTACGGCCGCCGCACCCACCGGGGCACGGCGGCCGTACGCGCGTGAGGCCTCAGGCCCGCGGCGGCCCGCCGGAGGCGGGAGGACCGGCGGGAAGGCCGAAGGAGCCGGGGAAGGCGCCCTCCCCTCCCCCGGTGCCGCGCGTGAAGCGGCTCTCGAACCGGGCGGCGGCGAACCCGGCCGCGCCGACGGCCGCGACGGCCGCCAGGGCGGGCACGTCCAGCGGCTCGGTGCGGAGCAGCCCCTCCAGGAAGGGCACCGTGACGGTGGCCGCGCCCAGCACCACCGCGGCCAGCACCGCCGCCGGCAGGAAGGGGTTCTCCCGGGTCAGCAGCCGCTCCCGCAGCCCCAGCACGGCGCCGAGCTGGGCCGCCAGCAGGGCCAGGAACAGCGTGGTCTGCCACGGCCGGCCGGTCTCGCGCGCCCACAGTGCCGCCGCCAGGGAGGCGGCCGTCACCAGCGCGGCCAGCCGCAGGATCCGCAGCCACAGCCCTTCGCCGAGCACATGCCGGCCGGGGGGCCGCGGCGGGCGGTGCATGGCGTCGGCGGAGACCGGCTCGGCCCCCATGGCCACGCCCGTCAGGCCGTGGGTGAGCAGGTTGATCCACAGGATCTGGCCCGCCCGCAGCGGCACCGTCAGACCGAGGAAGGGCCCGATCAGCATCACCAGGATCTCCGCCGCTCCTCCGGCCATGCCGTAGAGCAGGAAGCGGCGGATGTTGTCGTGGACCCGCCGGCCCTCCTCCACCGCCGCGACCACCGTGCGCAGCTCGTCGTCGGCGAGCACCAGGTCGGCGGCCTGCCGGGCGACCTCGGTGCCCCGTCGCCCCATCGCCACCCCGATGTCGGCCTGTCGCAGTGCCGGGCCGTCGTTGACGCCGTCGCCGGTCATGGCGGTGACCGCGCCGCGCGCCCGCCAGGCCTGGACGATGTCCACCTTCTGCTGCGGGTCGGTGCGGGCGAACACCCGGACCGTGGACGGGTCGGCGACCCGCCCGGCGGCCAGCGCGCGGCCGGTGACCACCTCGGGCGGCTCGGTGGGCGCGGCCCCGTCGGTTCCGGTCGGGCCCGGGCCGCGGTCGAGGATGCCGAGCCGGGCGGCGATCGCGCGGGCGGTGGCCGGGTGGTCCCCGGTGATCACCACCGGGGTGATGCCCGCCGCCCGGCAGGCGGCGACGGTGGCCCCGGCCACCCCCTTGGGCGGATCGCTCAGCGCCGCCAGCCCCAGCAGCCGCAGCCCGCTCTCGGCCTCCTCCCAGCGGCCGGGTGCCCCGTCGAGCGGGCCGGACGCCACGGCCAGGACTCGGTGGCCCTCCGCCGACAGCGCGGCGGCCTCGCGGTGGGCGCGCTCCAGCCGCAGGGGCGTCTCGTCCAGGAGCGAGCCGTTCAGGACCGCTTCGGGGGCCCCCTTGAGGCACACCAGGCGCCCGCCGGAGGGCTCCCGGTGGACGGTGGTCATGCGCTTGCGCAGGCTGTCGAAGGGCACCTCGCCGATCCGGGGGTGGGCGCGCAGCACCCCGTCGCGGTCCAGGCCGGCCTTGGCGGCCGCGGCCAGCAGCGCCGCCTCGGTGGGATCCCCGAGCGCACTCCAGCGCTCCTCGCCCTCGTGCGGGGGGCGCAGCGCGGCGTCGTTGCACAGCACGGCGGCGGTCAGCAGGTCCCGTACGGCCTGTGCCGTCGCGGGGGCGGGCGGCCCGTCGCCGCCGCTGCCGCCGTCGGTCAGCATCTCGCCGGCCGGCTCGTACCCGCCGCCGGTGAGGCGGACGGTGCCCCGGGGTGTCCACACCCGCTCCACGACCATGCGCCCCTCGGTGAGGGTGCCGGTCTTGTCGGTGGCCAGCACGGTGACCGAGCCGAGTGTCTCCACCGCGGGCAGCCGCCGCACCAGCGCGTTGCGGGCTGCCATCCGCCGGGCGCCCAGGGCCAGGGCGAGGGTGACGACGGCGGGCAGCGACTCGGGGACGGCGGCCACGGCCAGACTGATCGCGGTGACGGCCATCGTCTCCAGCGACTGGCCGCGGGCCAGACCCAGCAGCAGCACCAGCAGGCACAGGACCACCGTGACCGCGGCGAGCACCCGGCCCAGGCCGGCCAGGCGGCGCTGGAGCGGGGTGGGGCCGCGGCGGGGGTGCAGCAGGGCGGCGATGCGGCCCAGCGCGCTGTCCGCCCCCGTGGCGGTGACGGACGCCACCGCCCGGCCGCGTACGACGACGGTGCCCGCCCGCAGTGCGCCGGCCTCCGGACCGCCGACCCGGACGTCCTTGTCCACGGGCACGGACTCTCCGGTCAGCGCGGACTCGTCCACCGCCAGCGCCCAGGAGCTCAGCAGCCGCGCGTCCGCGGGGACGATGTCGCCCTCGCCGAGCAGCAGTACGTCGCCGGGCACCACCTCGGCCGAGGGCACCTCCCGTTCGGCGCCGCCGCGCACCACCCGGGCCACGGGGGCGGACACGGCGGTCAGCGCCGCGATGGCGTTGTCGGCGCGCACCTCCTGGGCCACGCCGACGCCCGTGTTGGCGACGACCACCAGGGCGATGACGGCCGTGTCGCCGTGGTCCCCGGTCAGCAGCGTCAGCACCATCGCGCCGAGCAGGACCAGGATCAGCGGGTCGCGCAGCTGTGCGGCCACCCGCGCCCGCAGCGGTGTGCCCGGGGGCTGTCCCACCTCGTTGCGGCCCCCTTCCGCCAGCCTCCGGGTGGCCTCCTCCTCGGTGAGGCCGTCCGGGCGCGCGGCGGGAGGGGCGGGAGGGTCCTGCATGGTCTGCTCCGGTTCTTCACGGTGGATGCTCGGCGGTGCGTGCGGGCCCCGCGCGGTCCGGACCGATCAGGAGTCCGGACCGGATCAGTACAGCGAGGCGGGCCAGGTCAGCGTCACGGCCAGGACGACGCCCGCGTCCAGGGCGATGCCCAGCAGCAGCCACGGGTTGAACCAGACCACCTTCAGCACCAGCCCGCCGGCCGCGGCCACCACGGCCGCGGGCGCCCACCAGCCGGCGTCGGCCAGCAGGGCCACGCCCGCGATGGCGTACAGCAGGGCCGTGACCGCGGCCAGGGCGGTCGCCGCGGCCCGGGAGGTCTCCTCGGTCACATGGGCCGCGGCCAGCGCCCAGGAGTGGCCGGGGGCGAAGGGGGGCGGGTTGGCCGGGTCCGGCGGCGTCACCCAGACCCGGAAGTGCACCAGGGCGTGAGCGAGGAGGAAGATCACCACCAGTGCCCTGATCACGGCGCGGGCTCCGGTTCCCTGCCGCCCTGGTCCAGCCGGAAGGGGGGGTAGGCGTCCGTCATCAGCGCCGCGTAGACCGTCACCCGCAGCACCCAGCGGTTGAGCCCGACCAGCAGGTCGAACAGGTCCCGGGGGTAGGTGTCGGTGAAGGCCTTGGCGACGATCGCGAAGAACGCCAGGACGCCGATGAGCCCCGCGTAGGCGAACCACCACTCCTGGCCCCCGGAGCTCCCGGCGAGGAAGGCGACCACGATGTAGTGCGGGATCGCCAGCAGCCACCACTTCACCAGCACCAGGCCGCGCGAGAGCCGCCCGGGGTAGTCGATCTCCAGCCGCGCCGGGTAGTCCGGTTCCGGGCCCAGGCTGAAGGGCGGATAGCGGTCGGTGGCGAACGCGCTGGTGGAGTAGAAGGCCACCCGCCAGCTCCAGCGCAGCACGCCGGTGTTGAAGTCGAACAGCGGCCTGGGATAGCGGGCGGTGAACAGGATCGCGAAGAACGCGATCACGGTCACCACGAAGAACGCGATCCACAGGAAGAACAGCACGACGAAGTGCGGGATCAGCAGGATCCACTTCACCAGCCACAGCCACCTCGACAGCGGTTGGTCCAGCTCCGCCTCCACCGTCACGGGCCGGCGGGCCCCGGTTGCCGCCATGGAGAACACGGTGATCAGCTCCTTCGTTCTCTGGTGTCCGCGGACGCTCAGGGATGGCCGGGGGCCGGGCGCAGGGAGCGTGCGACGGTGTCGGCGAAGGCGTCGACCGCCTCCCAGTCGCGGTAGTCGCCGTAGCGCAGGCCCATCGCCCGGAAGATCGCGCGTCCGGCGCCGGGCAGGTGCTCCGGTGCGACGACCCCGGAGAACATGGCGTGCTCACGGGGGGAGAGGTCGGCCGGGACCTCCTCGGTCACCTTCGGCTCCTCCTTGGCGGCCATGGGCTTCCACGGGCCGCGCAGGGCCGCGGGCATGCCGACGCTGAAGATCCACACCGGCCGGCCGGCCAGCAGCTCCCGGTGGGCGTGGACGAACCCGGTCGCCTCCGGCAGCCAGGCCATTCCGTGGACGGCGCTGCCCAGCACGTAGGCGTCGTAGCCGCCCGCGTCGCCGACCGCGTCCAGGGAGGCGGTCTCGGCCCCGACGCCCCGCTCGGCCAGCCGGGCGGCGATGCGCTCGGCGATCTCGCGGGTGGAGCCGTGGGCGCTGGCGTATCCCACCAGTACGGTCATGCCGTCTCCTCCTCATCGCGGTCCCCGCCGCGCTCCCCGCCGAGCGGGACCGGCACGGCCAGCACCGGGCAGCGGGCGTGGTGGAGCAGGGAGTGCACCACCGGGCCCAGTCGCATCGCCAGCCGGCCGCGCCGCCGGTGGACGGCGACCACCACCACGTCCGCCGCCTCGCTGGCCTCGACCAGTGCGGGGGCGGCGGCGCCGTTGACGGCCCTGACCTCCGCGCGCACCTGCGGATAGCGGCCGCGGAACGGGCCCAGCACCCCTTCGGCCGCGGCCGTCTCGGCGCGCGCGATCCGGGCGATGTCCTCGCGCCGCGGGCTGGTAGGCACCAGCGGCTCCCCGGGCGGGGCGAGGTGCCGGTAGACCCAGGCGTGCAGTGCCACCAGGCGCGCCTGCCGGGCGGCGGCCTCGCGGAAGGCCAGATCGACCGCGTCGGCGTCGGCCTCGCCCTCCACGCCGAGCAGCACGGTGTCGTGGGGGACGCGGTTGCGCTCCGGCGGCAGGTCGCCGCGCACCACCAGCAGCGGGCCGGCGGTGTGCGCGGCGACGCGCAGGCCCACCGACCCCAGCAGCAGGCCGGTGAAGCCGCCCAGCCCGCGGGAGCCGATCACGGTGAGAGCGGCCCGGTGGCTCAGGCGCACCAGGGCGCCCGGGGCGTCCTCGTCCACGGCCGAGGCCACCACCTCCAGCCCCGGGGCCAGGCACCGGGCGTGCTCGGCGGCCGACTCCGCCAGCGCCCGGGCGTCCTCGCGGGAGGGGGTGTGCGCCGCCGGTTCCGCCCCGGTCTGCGGGAGCGCGGCCCAGGGGCGGCCGTGCACGACCTCCAGTGGCACCCCGCGGCGCCGCGCCTCGACCGCCGCCTGCTCCAGCGCCAGCTCGGCGTGCCGGGAGCCGTCCACCCCGACGGCCACATGGCCCCGGGGTCCGGCTGCGTTGGCCTCCATCGGCCTCTCCTCCCGTTCCGCCGCACGGCGCGGGCACCTCGCCCGCCTCCTTCCAGCCTTACCGGAAAAGTCCTTTTCCGCCTGGGGTCGGCCGCCCTTCCGGCGGGCCTGCCGGCCCCGGACGCGGCACACCCGCCCGGGGCCGCTCCCGCCCGGCACCCGTGCGGGCACCGGGCCGGGAGCCGGTGGAGGTCACGCGGTCGCCGACCGCGCGCGGCCGGGAACCAGCGCCGCGCGGGCCGCCTCCAGACGGGCGACCGGCACCCGGAAGGGCGAGCAGGAGACGTAGTCCAGACCCGCCTGGTGGAAGAAGTGCACGGAGTCGGGATCGCCGCCGTGCTCACCGCACACCCCCACCTTCAGCCCCGGCCGGGCGGCCCGCCCCTCCTCCACCGCGATCCGCACCAGCCGGCCCACACCCTGCCGGTCGAGCGTCTCGAACGGCGAGTCCCGCAGGATGCCCCGCTCCAGGTAGGCGGAGAAGAACGACGCCTCCACGTCGTCGCGCGACAGCCCCCAGGTGGTCTGGGTCAGGTCGTTGGTGCCCATGGAGAAGAAGTCGGCCTCGGCCGCGATCCGGTCCGCGGTCAGCGCCGCCCTGGGCAGCTCGATCATGGTGCCGACCGGGCAGGTGACCTCCACACCCGTCTCCCGGGAGACCTCGGCCAGTACGGCGTCCACCTCCTCGCGCACCAGCCGCAGCTCGTCGGAGGTGTCCACCAGCGGCACCATGATCTCCGCCCGCGGATCGCCGCCGTCGCGCAGCCGCCGTGCCACGGCCTCGCCCACCGCCCGCACCTGCAGGGCGATCAGCCCCGGCACCACCAGGCCCAGCCGCACCCCGCGCAGCCCCAGCATCGGGTTGTGCTCGTGCATGCGCTCCACCGCGCTCAGCAGCCGCACGTCGTGCGGGTCGGGCTCGCCCCCGGCCGCCTCGGCGGACGCCACCCGCACCGCCAGCTCGGTGTGGTCGGGCAGGAACTCGTGCAGCGGCGGGTCCAGCAGGCGGATGGTGACCGGCAGGCCGTCCATCGCCTCCAGCATGGCGGTGAAGTCCTCGCGCTGCGGCGGCAGCAGCGCCGCCAGCGCCTTCTCGCGCCCGGCGTCGTCCTCGGCCAGGATCATCGCCTCCACCAGCCTGCGCCGCTCGCCCAGGAACATGTGCTCGGTGCGGCACAGGCCGATGCCCCGCGCGCCGAAGCGGCGGGCACGGGCGGCGTCCTCGGGCGTGTCGGCGTTGGCCCGCACACCCATACGGCGCGTGGCGTCGGCGTGCTCCATCAGCCGGGCCACCGCGTCGACCACGCCCGGGAGCCGCTCCCCGGTCTCGAAGTACCGCATCACCGGGGAGCCCACCAGGGGCAGCTCGCCCAGGTGGACGGCGCCGGCCGACCCGTCCACGGAGACCGTCTCGCCCTCGGCGACCACCGTGCCACCCACGGTGAAGCGGCGCGCGGCGGCGTCGATCTCCACGGCCTCCGCGCCGCACACGCACACCCGGCCCATGCCCCTGGCCACCACGGCCGCATGGCTGGTCTTGCCGCCCCGGCTGGTCAGGACCGCCTGGGCGGCCACCATCCCCGGCAGGTCGTCGGGCGTGGTCTCGCCGCGCACCAGCACCACCTTCTCCCCGGCCGCCGCCCGGCGGGCGGCCTCGGCGGAGTCGAAGACCACCGCCCCGAAGGCCGCGCCGGGGGACGCCGGCACCCCGCGGGCCAGCGGCTCGCCGGCCCCGGCGGTGTCGAAGCTCGGGAACATCAGCCGGGCCAGCTGCTCGCCGCTCACCCGGTCCAGGGCCTCGTCCCAGCCGATCGTCCCCTCGTCCGCGAGCTGGGCGGCGATGCGGAAGGCGGCCTCGGCGGTGCGCTTGCCCACCCGGGTCTGCAGCATCCACAGCCTGCCGCGCTCGATGGTGAACTCGATGTCGCACAGGTCCCGGTAGTGCCGCTCCAGCCTCTCCATGTACTCGCACAGCTGCGCGTAGCACTCGGGGTGCAGGCGTTCCAGCTCGGCCAGCGGCACGGTGTTGCGCGCCCCGGAGACCACGTCCTCGCCCTGGGCATCGGCCAGGTAGTCGCCGTAGACCCCCTGCAGCCCGGTGGCCGGGTCGCGGGTGAAGGCCACACCGGTGCCCGAGTCCGGGCCGGCGTTGCCGAAGACCATCGTCTGGACGTTGACGGCCGTGCCCAGGTCCTCGGGGATGCGCTCGCGGCGGCGGTAGACGCGGGCGCGCTCGGTGTTCCACGAGGAGAACACCGCGCGCACCGAGCGCCGCAGCTGCTCGGCCGGGTCCTGCGGGAACTCCTCGCCCGTCCGCTCTCGCACGATGCGGCGGAAGTCCTCCACCAGCAGCCGCCGCTGCCCCGGGTCGGGCCGGCGGGCCAGCGCCTCGGCGAACAGGGCCCCGTCGATCCCCATCACCGTGGTGCCGAACATCTGGATCAGCCGCCGGTAGGAGTCCCAGGCGAAGTCCTCGTGCCCGGAGGTGCGGGCCAGACCGTGCACGGAGGCGTCGTTCAGCCCGATGTCGAGGATCGTCTCCATCATCCCCGGCATGGAGTAGCGCGCGCCGGAGCGCACCGACAGCAGCAGCGGGTCGTCCGGATCGCCCAGCCTCCGCCCGGCGGCCCGCTCCAGTGCCGCCAGGTGCCCGGCCACCTCCTGCGCCAGCCCCTCGGGCTCGGCGCCGGTGGCCAGATAGGCCCGGCACGCCTCGGTGGTGACGGTGAAACCGGGCGGCACGGGCAGGCCGATACGGGTCATCTCGGCCAGATTGGCGCCCTTGCCCCCGAGCAGGTCGGCCTGCTCCCGGCCCCCCTCGGTGAAGTCCTGGACGTAACGGACCATCTCTGGTGCCTCCTCAGCGGCTCGGCGCCCGCGCGGGCCTGGGCCCGGCGGCGGAGCACCTCGGCGGATGGGGGTCGCGGCCCCGGTGCGGAAGCCTGCCGCGAGGGCCGGCCCGCCGCACCGGATCCGGCTCAGTCGTGCGGTACGACGGCCACCGGCGCCGGCGAGTGGTGCATCAGGGCGTGGGTGACCGGTCCGGTGTGGAAGCCCAGCCGGGCACGGCGGTTGCGGCGCCCCACCACCAGCAGGGAGGCGTTCTCGGCGGCCTCCAGCAGATGGTGGGCGGCCCTGCCGACCACGGCCTGCGGCCGCACCTCCACCTCCGGATGCCTCTCCCGCCAGGGGGCCAGCACCCGGGCCAGGGCGTCGGACTTCTCCTCGGCCAGGTCGTCGATCAGATGGGGGTTCACGGCCACCGGGTTGATGCCGTACACCGGCGGCGGGTCCCAGCCGTGGACGACCGTCAGCGGCACCCCGCGCCGGGCGGCGGCGTCGAAGGCGAACTCCAGCAGCTCCTCGCGCGGCCTGGTCAGGTCCAGTCCCACCACCACGTCACCGGTGTCCTGCTCGGCGGTCCCGGCCCGCACCAGCACCACCGGGCACTCCACGTGCGCCACGGTGGACAGCGCCACCGAGCCCACCAGGAAGCCCGTCAGCGTCCCCCGGCCCCGCGAGCCCAGGACCAGCAGCTCCGCCTCGCCCACCGAATCCCTGATCACCTCGGCCGGGCGGCCGGCCAGCCGCTCCACGGCGACCTCCAGCGGGGGGTGCTCGCGGGCCAGGCCGGCGGCCGTCTCGTCCGGCAGCGCCTCCCACCGCTCCCGCGCCTCCGGGTCCATCCCGGACAGCACCTTCGGGTGGGAGTCGTCCTCCCTCACGTGCAGGAGCCGCAGCGGCAGCGTGCGGCGCAGCGCCTCGCGGGCCGCCCACTCGGCGGCGGCCAGGCTCTCGCGCGAGCCGTCCAGGCCCACGGTGACGGTGCGGGTCATGGTGTGTACCTCCAAGCCTTCCCGGTGGAGCGGTCCTCCGCCCCACCTCCAGGCTGCGGCCGGGTACCCGCCACCGCGAGGGGACACAGGTCCCGACGGGTGGGACCGACCGGCCTGCCGGGCCGCCCCGCCCGCCCGGCCCGGGCCGAACGGCCCTGCCCCGGGCCCCTGCC
>NZ_JAKMAY010000189.1:0-11494 GCF_022015835.1 Streptomyces sp. ICN903
TCCGTGGGCCACCCGGATCGACCTCACCGGCTATCTGCTGCTGCCCGCCCCCGCCGAGCCCCACGCCCACTACGACACCGCGCTGACGGCGGACGGTGACGCGCCCGGCGCCCTCGGCGCCTCCCCGTACGGCCCCTGGGACCCGTACGACCCCGGACGCGTCCAGCGGCGCGCCGCCGAGGCCGCACTGCTCCAGCTCGGCCACGGCGCGACCGCGGTGCGCACCCATGTGCGCATCGGTGACGTCGCCGGGCTGCGTGCCCTGCGGGCCGTACTGCGGGCCCGGCACGCCCTGCGCGGGCTGGCCGACCTCACCGCCGTCGCCGTACCCCGGCTGCTGACCGGCGCGGCGGGGGCCGACGGCCTGGCGATGCTGCGCGAAGCGGTGGGCATGGGGGCCGCGGCGGTGGGCGGCTGCCCGGACCTCGACCCCGATCCGGGCGGCTACACGGAGGCCGTGCTGGAGGTGGCGGCCGAACACGGCTGCGCGGTGGACCTGCACACCGACGGCTCCGACCCGGTCCGGCTGGCGCGCCTGGCCTCGGTGGCCGGCGGGCTGCGGCCCAGGGTGGCCGTCGGTCCGTGCGACGGGCTGGCCCGGCTGCCGCGGGAGACCGCGGCCCGCGCCGCCGAGTCCCTCGCGGCGGCCGGGATCACGGTGGTCTGCCTGCCCCAGGGCGGCTGCGGCCTGCCGCCGCGGACGGCCGACGGCCCCCGCACCGCGCCGGTGCGGCTGCTGCGGGCGGCGGGGGTACGGGTGGCCGCGGGCGGCGGCGCCCTGCGCGACGCGGCCAACCCGGTGGGCCGCGGCGATCCGCTGGAGGCCGCCTACCTGCTGGCCTCGCACGGCCAGGCCGGCCCGGAGGACGCCTACGAGGCGGTGAGCGCGCGGGCGCGGGAGGCCATGGGGCTGCCGCGGGTGCGGATCGAGGCCGGCTTCCCGGCCGAGCTGCTGGCCGTACGCGGCCGCACACTCGCCGGAACGCTCTCGCTGGCGTACAGCCGCCTGGTCGTCCACCGCGGCCGGGTGGTGGCCCGCACCAGCGCGGTGCGCGAGTACTGCGACGCCACGGACCCGGGCGGCCCGGCGGACGCGGCGGCCCCGGTGGCCCCGGAACCGGGCGGTCCCGCCGCCGGACTCCCCCGCCAGTCGCAGCGCTGACGGCGGCGTACCCGGCGGAGGACGGGCCCGGCGGCGTACGGTCGGAGTATGCGCACAGTCATCGCTGGAGGACACGGTCAGATCGCACTGCGGCTGGAGCGGCTGCTCGCCGCGCGCGGTGAGGAGGTCGTCGGGCTCATCCGGCGGCCCGAGCACGCGGACGACCTGCGCTCGGCGGGCGCCGAGCCGGTCGTCTGCGACCTGGAGTCGTCGTCCGCGGAGGAGGTCGCCCGGCACCTGCGGGACGCCGACGCCGCGGTCTTCGCGGCGGGCGCGGGCCCGGGCAGCGGCACGGCCCGCAAGGAGACGGTGGACCGGGCGGCCGCGGTCCTCTTCGCGGACGCCGCCGAACTGGCCGGAGTACGCCGCTTCCTGGTCATCTCCGCGATGGGGGCGGACGACACGCCCCCCGCCGACATGGAGCCCGTCTTCGCCGCCTACCTGCGTGCCAAGGGCGCGGCGGACGACGACATCCGCCGGCGCGTCAACCTGGACTGGACGATCCTGCGCCCCGGCCGTCTCACCAACCGTCCCGGCACCGGGCGGGTGCGGCTGGAGCCCCGCACGGGCCGCGGCGAGATCTCCCGCGACGACGTGGCCGCCGTCCTCCTCGCCCTCCTGGACGACCCGCGCGCGGCACGGGTGACGCTGGAACTGGTCTCCGGAGAGGTCCCGATCGACCAGGCGATCGCGGAACTGGGCTCGGAGGCCACGGAGGTGCCGGACTAGGCTCCCCGCCGGACGGAACGGACACGGGGCGGGGTGGGCCGGCAGTGGCGAAACGACGGGCGTGGCCGCGGTCGGTACGGGTGAGGGCGGCACTGCTGACCCTGGTGTTCGCGGTCCCCATGTGGACCCTCGGAGCGGTCTCCCTCTCCACGGCGAGCGCCCGGCTGGGCCTGGCCGGTGAGCCCGGGGAGTTCGAGGCGGAATTCTGCGACCTGAGGAAGGAGGGCCGCAGCGCCCCGCTGCTCCACTGCACCGGCACCCTCACCTCGTACGACGGCCGGACCGTCGGCCGGGGAGTGGAGATCCTCTGGGCGGACGGGTACGCCGGCGCCCGTGCGCGGGTGCGGATCGATCCGCTCAGCGGCGGCCCTGTGAGGGTGGACGAGGACGCCGTGGGGGATCTCGCGACGGCGGTCATGTTCGTACTGTGGCCGTTCCTGGTGTACCCGTCGGCGGTGTGGCGGATGCGGCGGCGCGGACTGGACCCCGAGTGGGGGGAGCGGTGGCCGGACGGAGGGCCCGTCGCCCCGCTCGGGGACCGCGGGCCGTGAGGAGGCCGCCGCCACGCCGGCCGGAACGGCGAACGGCCCCCGACCAGTGGACTGGTCGGGGGCCGTCTCCCTCGTGTGGCGGCGCTAGGATTCGAACCTAGGAAGGCTGAGCCGGCAGATTTACAGTCTGCTCCCTTTGGCCACTCGGGCACACCGCCTGGGATCGCTGCCCCGGGGGCGTTCGCTCCCTGGCAACGCGCACAACCATACCCGATGGTGGGGGGTGGTCCGCCACCTGGTCGTCCGGCGGTGGATAACCGCGGCGGATGACTAGGCTGACGGCGCGGACCGGGCCGGACCGAGCCGGACCGCACCCTGACGGATCTACGCACGAGGAGCCAATCCACGATGGCCGACTCCAGTTTCGACATCGTCTCGAAGGTCGAGCGGCAGGAGGTCGACAACGCCCTCAACCAGGCCGCCAAGGAGATCTCCCAGCGCTTCGACTTCAAGGGCGTGGGAGCCTCCATCGCCTGGTCGGGCGAGAAGATCGAGATGCGGGCCAACTCCGAGGAGCGGGTCCTGGCCATCCTCGACATCTTCCAGACCAAGCTGGTCAAGCGGGGCATCTCCCTGAAGTCCCTGGACGCCGGGGAGCCCCAGGTGTCCGGCAAGGAGTACAAGCTCTTCGCGTCGATCCAGGAGGGCATCTCCCAGGACAACGCCAAGAAGGTCGCGAAGATCATCCGTGACGAGGGCCCCAAGGGTGTCAAGGCCCAGGTGCAGGGCGACGAGCTGCGGGTCAGCCACAAGAGCCGGGACGCCCTGCAGGAGGTCATCGCCCTGCTCAAGGGCAAGGACTTCGACTTCGCGATCCAGTTCACCAACTACCGCTGAGCACCGGGCCGGTGGTGAGCGCCGGCCGCCGGGCGAGAGCGAGAGGACGACGGGCACCCGCCGGGCGGCGGGTGCCCGTCGGCGTCCCCCCGGGGGCAGGGACACCCGGGGCGGCGGGGGTACCCGGAAGGTTGGCGGACCGCGCGGCGGGCACCCGGGCACGGAACCTTCACGTGTACGGGCCCAGGAGGACTCATGAGAAAGAAGACCGTGCGGGCCGCTCTGCCGGCCGTGTTGCTGTGCGGCACGTTTCTGCTCTCGGGCTGCGGGGACGGCGGCACCGGGGAGGAGATCTCCGGAACCCTCGCCCGCAACAGTGCGGCCGAAGCCGGCGAACTCGCCTTCGACCAGGCCGGGCACGAGATCGACGGTGACCTCACATGCGTCGACGAGGGCACCGGGGAGAACCTGAGGGTCACCTGCGAGGGCACCACCGTGGACGGCGGGGAGGCCCGGATGGCGGCCGACGCCGGCAGCGACCCCCGGATCGAGACGGAGGGCGGCGTCACGTTCGAGGGCTTCACGATCGTCGGCACGGTGGACGGCGAGCAGGTCTTCCAGGAGGACTGCATCGGAGTCGGCTGCTGACCCCGGTGCGGCGGGCCGCCCCCGGCGGCCCGTTGAAAACGGGGAGGCGGGGCAGACGGCAGTAGCGAGCAGTGATGTTCCACGCCGAACCGCCAGGGGGGATCAGCACCGATGGCCATATCCGCGCGCCGGAGGCGCACACCGGACGGCAGGCCCGTCTTCGACCTGCGTGTGACGGCCCTGGCCTTCGTGCTGGCCGCCGTCGTCCTGCTGGGGGTGTGGTTCGCCGGACGGGTGGTGCTGGAGGCGGCCGGGCGGCATCCGGTCGCGGCGGTGGCCGTCTGCCTGATCGCCGTGCCGGCCGCCGTGGCCGGTCTGCGCGGCGGGCGCCGCTTCCGGGCCTCCAGGGCCGCGCGACGGGCCGCCGCGGTCCTGACCGAGGCGGCCGAGACCGCGCTGGACACGCTGGAGGAGGAGATCCCGGACGGCGGGCCGGAGAGCGGTGAGCGCGCGGAGCGTCCCGGGCCGGCGGAGGACACGGGAGCCGTCCGGTACACGGGACCGGGCGGAGGCGCCGAAGCCCGCCCCGGCGGCACCGACCGTCCCGTACGCCCGGATTACGAGGCCATGGAGGCCGAGGAGTTCGAGCAGGCGGTCGCGGCCCTGTGCGAGCGGGACGGCTGCCGGGACGTGGAGGTCGTCGGCGGCGCGGGCGACCTCGGCGCCGACGTCGTCGCCACCGCCCCGGACGGGCGGCGCGTGGTCATCCAGTGCAAGCGCTACAGCGACACCAACAAGGTCGGTTCGCAGGACGTGCAGCGCTTCGGCGGCACCTGCTACACCGTCCACGAGGCCCAGGTGGCGGCCGTGGTCACCACCGGCGACTTCACCGCGCCCGCCGCCGAGTACGCGCAGCAGTGCGGGATCCTGTGCTTCGACCGGCACGCGCTGGACGCCTGGAGCGACGGCACCGGACCGGCCCCCTGGGAGAGCGCGGGCGAGCCGCCGGCCGGGGCGGATCCGTACGGCGGGCGGCACGAGGACCCGCACGAGGGCGTGTACGACGGTCTGTACGACGAGGGGAACGCCCGGGCCTGAGAGGCCTCCGGGACCTTCGGCGCCCGGCGGGACGGGCTACCGGCGGGACGGGCTGGCGGGGGCCGGGTTCCAGCGGTACGACGGGTAAGCGGCGTCGCTGCGGACGATCTCGCGGCCCAGCGGCATCAGGGAGACCGGGATCATCTTGAAGTGGGCGATGCCGAACGGGATGCCGATGACCGTCAGGAAGAAGCCGATCCCGGCGGCTATGTGCCCCAGGGTGAGCCATATACCGGCGAAGACCAGCCAGACGACGTTGCCGGCGGCGGAGGCCGCGCCCGCGCCGGGCCGCTGGACGACGGTGTACCCGAAGGGCCACAGGGCGTAGACGGCGATCCGGAAGCAGGCGATTCCCCACGGGATCGTGACGATCAGCAGGAAGCAGATCAGGCCGGCGACCGCGTATCCCAGGGCCAGCCAGAGGCCGGAGAGGACCAGCCACAGGATGTTGAGGACCGTCCTCACAGCCGCCTCCCCGCCATGCGCTCCAGCCGGGCGATGCGTTCGGCCATCGGGGGGTGGGTGGAGAACATCCTGGACAGGCCGTCTCCGGGGCGGAAGGGATTGGCGATCATCATGTGGCTCGCGGTCTCCAGCCGGGGCTCGGGGGGCAGTGGCAGTTGCTTGGTGCCGGCCTCCAGCTTGGCCAGGGCCGAGGCCAGGGCCAGCGGGTCGCCGGTGAGCTGGGAGCCGGAGGCGTCCGCCTCGTACTCCCGGGAGCGGCTGACCGCGAGCCGGATCAGGGACGCGGCGAGCGGGCCGAGCAGCATGATCAGCAGCACCCCGACCAGGCCGGGCCCCTCGTCGTCCTCCGAGCGGCCGATCGGGATCAGCCAGGCGAAGTTGACCAGGAACATCACCACCGAGGCGAGTGCCCCGGCGACGGAGGCGATGAGGATGTCGCGGTTGTAGACGTGGCTCAGCTCGTGCCCGAGGACGGCGCGCAGTTCGCGCTCGTCCAGGATGCGCAGGATGCCGTCGGTGCAGCAGACGGCGGCGTTGCGCGGGTTTCGGCCGGTGGCGAAGGCGTTGGGCGCCTGGGTCGGTGAGATGTACAGGCGGGGCATGGGCCGGCGGGCGGCCGTGGACAGCTCGCGGACCGTCCGGTACAGGCCCGGGGCCTCGAACTCGCTGACCGGGCGGGCTCTCATGGCGCGCAGGGCGAGCTTGTCGCTGTTCCAGTAGGCGTAGGCGTTGGTGCCCAGTGCCAGGACGACCGCGACGACCAGGCCGGTGCGGCCGAAGAAACCGCCGATGACGATGATGAGTGCGGACAGTCCCCCGAGTAGCAGGGCGGTCTTCAGCCCGTTGTGCCGGCGGTGCACGGTACGCCCTCCAGGTGGTGCGGCAGGGGGGATCCCCCGTGTGGCCCTTCGTTGCGGCGGTGCCTCCGTCCGAAGGCTGATCGGTGGACCCTTCCTGTGAGGTCAACGCCGTGTGAAGGCGCCGGGTTCCCGGGCCGTTCCCGTCTAAAGCAGCACGTCGGCGGCGAAGCGCAGGGCGAGCTGGGGAGCACCCGAAAGGCCGACGGCGAGCAGCCCCGTCAGGGCGATCGCGGTCGTGAGCGGCGCGGCGACGCGTACGCGAGCGCGTGCGGCGGGGGCCTGTGCGGGGGTCCGGAAGATCTGCGCCGTCCACGCCAGGTAGTAGTAGAGGGCGATCACGACGTTCACCGCCATCACCGCCGCGAGCCAGCCCAGTCCCGCGTCCACGGCCGTGGAGAAGACCGCGACCTTGGCGAACAGGCCGATGATCCCCGGCGGCAGCCCGGCCAGGCAGAGCAGGAAGAAGGCGAGGGCGAGGGCGGCCGAGGGGTGGGCGGCGTACAGGCCCCGGTAGTCGGTGATCCGGTTGGCGGCGGCACTCCGGCCGACGTGGGCGGCCACGGCGAAGGCCCCGAGGTTCACGGCGGCGTACATCAGGGCGTACGCGACGGTCGCGCCGACGGCCCGCCCCGGCTCATCGGCGTACGCCGCCGCGGCGATCGGCACCAGCAGGTAGCCGGCCTGGCCGACGGAGGACCACGCCAGCAGCCGTACCGCGCTGTGCGCGCGCTCCGGGCGCTGCCGCAGGGCGGCCGCGTTGCCCGCGGTCATGGTGAGGGCGGCCAGGACGGCGAGCGACGGTCCCCAGACGTGGCCGTAGGAGGGGAAGGCCTGAACGGTCACCAGGATCAGCCCGGAGAAGCCGACCGCCTTGCCGATCACCGACAGGTAGGCGGCCACCGGCAGGGGGGCGCCGACGTAGGTGTCCGGCACCCAGGAGTGGAAGGGGACGGCGGCGGTCTTGAACGCGAAGCCGACGAGGGTGAGGGCGACTCCGGTGGCGGCCAGGGTCTCCAGTCCGGGGGCGGTCTCGCGCAGCCCCCCGGCGACCCGGTCCAGGTGCAGGGAGCCGGTCGCGGCGTAGACGAAGCTGACGCCCATCAGGCTGACGGCGGTGGCGGTGACCGAGGAGAGGAAGAACTTCAGGGCCGCCTCGGAGGAGCGCCCGTCCGCGCGGCGCAGTCCGACCAGGGCGAAGGAGGGCAGGGAGGCGACCTCCAGCGCCACGATCAGGGTCGCCAGGTCCCGGGCGGCGGGCAGCAGCGCGGCGCCGGCGGCGGAGGCCAGCAGCAGGAACCAGTACTCGCCGCGCGGCAGCGCGTCGTCCCGTACGGCCGTCATCGACAGCAGGGCGGCGATCAGGGCGGCGCCCAGCACCAGGAACTGGACGGCCAGTGTGAACGGGTCGGCGACGTAGGAGCACACCGCCGGGTCGGCGGTGAGGCAGAAGGTGGCGCGGTCGCCGTCCAGGAGGGGCAGCAGACCGAGTACGGCGAGCGCGAGGACGGCGACGGTGACCGGGCCGAGCAGCGGCTTGCGGCGCTCGGGCAGGAACAGGTCGGCGACCAGGACGGCCAGCGCGCCCAGTGCGGCGAGGGCGGGCGGGGCGATGGTGAGCCAGTCGACGGACTGGACGACCGACCGGACGGGATCCTGGGCGAGCGCGTTCATCGGCTGACTCCCGGCAGGAGGTTCTGCACGGCCGGATCGGTGAGCCCCAGGAGGAGCGCGGGCCACAGTCCGGCCAGGACGGTGAGGACGACGAGCGGGATCCAGGCGGCGAACTCGTGGCCGCGTACGTCCGGCAGGGTCGCGCTCGGTGCGGGGGCGGTGCCGGGGGCGGACGGCGTCCCCATGCAGACCCGGCGTACGACCACCAGCAGATAGGCGGCGGTCAGCAGGGTGCCGAGGGCCGCGAAGGCCATGAAGACCAGGTACGCGGGCCGGCTGAGCCCGTCGGCGGGGTGGTACGCGCCGAGCAGCGCGAGCATCTCGCCCCAGAAGCCGGCCAGTCCGGGAAGCCCGAGGGAGGCGACGGCGCCGAAGGCGAGCAGCCCGCCGAGCCGGGGGGCGCGCCCGTACAGCGCCGCGCCCCCGCCGCGCTCCCCGCCGCCGTCGAGCGCGAGCCGGTCCAGGTCGGTGGTGCCGGTGCGGTCCTTGACCGCGCCGACGAGGAAGAACAGCAGTCCGGTGATGAGGCCGTGGGCGATGTTCGCGAACAGCGCGCCGTTGACGCCGGTGCGGGTGAGGGTGGCGACGCCCAGCAGCACGAAGCCCATGTGGCCCACCGAGGAGTAGGCGATGAGGCGTTTGAGGTCGCCCTTGGCCCCGGGAAGGGCCAGCGCCAGGCAGGCCAGCGACCCGTAGACGATGCCGGTGACCGCGAAGGCCGCCAGGTACGGCGCGAGGGTGTGGACGCCGTCGGGGACGACCGGCAGGACGATCCGGACGAAGCCGTAGGTGCCCATCTTCAGCAGGACGCCCGCCAGCAGCACCGAGCCGACGGTCGGGGCGGCGGTGTGGGCGTCGGGGAGCCAGCTGTGCAGCGGCCACATCGGCGTCTTGACGGCCAGGCCGGTGCCGATGGCCAGGGCTGCCACGAGCTGGGTGGTGTGGGTCAGTCCCCGGCCACCGTCCTCGGCGAGCGCCGTCATGTCGAACGTCGGGCCGCCCTCGGCGCCCAGTCCGACCAGCAGCAGGCCCAGCAGCATCACCACGGAGCCCAGCAGGGTGTAGAGGACGAACTTCCACGCGGCCCGCTCCCGCCCCGCGCCGCCCCAGCGGGCGATGAGGAAGTACATCGGGATCAGGACCGTCTCGAAGGCCAGGAAGAACAGCATCAGGTCCAGCACGGCGAAGGTCGCCAGGGTGCCGGCCTCCAGCAGGAGCACGAGCGCGACGAACGCCTGCGGGCGCGGGCCCTCGGGGGGCCGGTGGTAGCTGTACAGGGCGCACAGGAAGGTCAGCAGCGCCGTCAGGACGAGCAGGGGCAGCGAGACGCCGTCGGTGCCCAGGTGGATGCGGACGCCGATCGCCGGGATCCAGGCGATGTCGGTCTCGGCCTGCATCGTGCCGGGCCGGTCGTGGTCGAAGCCGAGCGCGAGCACCGCGGTGGCGGCCAGCACGGCGCCGGTGACGGTGACGCCGTGGCGCAGCACGGCCTGCTCGGGGTTCCTGCCCCGCAGCCCGGGCGGGGCCGGCAGCAGGGCGGCGGCCGCGCCGAGCAGGGGCAGGACGACGACGGCCGCCAGGAGCAGCCGCATCGCGGTGTCGTTCAGGGGGATCACTGGTCACGCTCCGGCGGCGACGAGGGCGGCGGCCACGGCCAGGACGAGGGAGCCGGCGAGCAGGAGGCCGAGATAGGTCTGCACGTTGCCGGTCTGGACGCGGCGCACGGCCGCCCCCAGTAGCCGTGCGGTGCCTGTGGCGCCGCGCACGTAGGTGTCGACGACCTCGCGGTCCAGGAAGCGCACCAGCCGTGCGGCGGCCAGGACCGGGCGTACGGCGACGGCCGCGTAGAGGGCGTCGAGGTGGAAGCCTCGGGCGGCGTGGCGGTGCAGCGGGCCGAGCAGGAGCCGGCCCGGGTCGGCCGGGTCGTCGGCGGCGGCGATGTCGCCGTAGGCCGCCCGGTGGGTGGCGATGGCCTCGGCCTCGGAGACCGCCGGCTCGGCTTCCGGGTGGGCGGCGACGGCGCCGAGCGGGGCACGGGCGGCGGCGGTGGCGGTGCTGTGCCGCCAGGCCGCGTACATCACCACGATGCCGGCGGCGGCCAGGCCGGTGCCCAGGACGGAGGTGGTGAGGGTGGGGGCCAGCGAGCGGCCGTCGAACCAGTCGGGCAGGGCGCCGTAGAGCAGCCCGACGGCGATGGTCGGCCCGGCCAGCGCCCACAGCACCGCGTTCATGACGACCGGCCGCCCGGTGCGGCCGGGCGCGGTGTTCTCGCCGGGCGCGGTGTTCTCGCCGGGGTCGGTGCTCTCGCCGGGGTCGGCGAAGCCGCGGCCGTGGAAGGCCAGCAGCCACAGCCGGGCGGCGTAGGCGGCGGTGAGCGCGGCGGCCAGCAGCCCGGCCAGCAGGACCGTCCAGCCCACGGCGGACGGGACGGCGTGGGCCGCCCCTTCGGCGGGGTCGAGGGCGGCGTGCTCGGCCGCGGCCAGGACGGCCTCCTTGGAGAAGAAGCCGGCGAAGGGTGGCACGGCGGCCAGGGCCAGCAGGGCGACGGTCATCGTCCAGTAGGCGTCCGGCACCCGCCGGGCCAGGCCGCCGGTGCGGGACATCGCGGCCAGGGAGTTGGTGCCGGCCGCGTGGATGAGCACGCCCGCGGCGAGGAAGAGCAGCGCCTTGAACACGCCGTGGGAGATGAGGTGGAAGACGGCCGCGCCGCGGTCGGCGACGGCCAGGGCGCCGGTCATGTAGCCGAGCTGGCCGACGGTGGAGTAGGCCAGGACCCGCTTGATGTCGTCCTGGGCGAGGGCGGCGAGCGCCGAGCCGACCATGGTGACCGCCGCCATCGCGGCCAGGACGGCGAGCGCGGCGGCGGAGGAGGTGAAGACGGGCAGCAGCCGCGCGACGAAGTACACCCCGGCCGCGACCATGGTGGCGGCGTGGATCAGCGCGGAGACCGGCGTCGGGCCCGCCATCGCGTCCGGCAGCCAGGTGTGCAGCGGGAACTGGGCGGACTTGCCCGCGACACCCGCGAGCAGCAGCAGCGCGACGACGGTGGGGTGCTCCAGCTCGAAGCCGGACAGCGGGGAGGTCAGCCGCGTCACGATCGTGCTGATCCGGAAGGTGCCGGCCTCGGAGGCCAGCGCCAGGATGCCGATGACGAACGGCACGTCGCCGAGCTTGGTGACGAGGAACGCCTTGAGGGAGGCGGAGCGCGCGGCGGCCGTCTCCCAGTAGTGGCCGACCAGGAAGTACGAGCAGATGCCCATGACCTCCCAGCCGACCAGCAGCACGATCAGGTCGTCGCTGTAGACGACCAGCAGCATCGCGGCCGTGAAGAGGGAGACCAGCGCGGCGTAGGAGGGGTAGCGCGGGTCGTCGCGCAGGTAGCCGGTGGAGTAGATCTGCACACAGGACGCGACGGCGGCGACCAGGACGGCCACGAGGACGGCGAAGCCGTCGAGGTGGAAGGCGAGCTCGACGGAGAGGGCGTCGTTGCCGGTGGGGGCCAGCCGGGTCGCGCCGGTCAGGGCGCCCTCCCCGCCCTGGCGTACGGCGACGGCCGCGGCGAGGGCGGCGGAGGTGAGGGTGGGCAGGACGGC
>NZ_JAKMAY010000019.1:0-37330 GCF_022015835.1 Streptomyces sp. ICN903
GGGGAAACGCGGGGGAGGGGCCGGCGGGCACCGGGTGTGCCGGTGCGGCGACCGTACGGATCCGGCCGCGGCGGGTGTGCCGGCGGCCGCCGGGAGGCCTGCCGATTCCACGGGTCGGATTCACCCTACGTTTACCGCGAGGTCGCTCCCCGTCGTGCCCGCGCGCCTAGCGTCCGACACGCGTAGACACGGAACATCCGGAGGGGACCATGCGCAAACTGCTGCCGCTGATCGGTTCGCACCCCGGCGGGAGAGCCGCCCTGACCTGCCGCTACCGCTGCGGTGACGCCTGCTTCCACGAGGTGCCCAACACCAGCGGCAACGAGTACGCCGGCGACGTCATCGCCGCCGCCCTCTCCCGCCGTTCGGTGCTGCGCGCCGGCGCCGTCGTCGGTGCCACCGCCGCCGCCGGAGCGGCGGTCGGTATCGGCCAGGCGCCCGAAGCCGCCGCGAAGCCCCCCGCCGTGCCGGGCAAGGGCTGGGAGAAGGGGCGCGGCAAGATCCGCGGGGCGGCGCGCGGCCTGCGCTTCGCGCCCGTGGCGCCGAACACCGCCGACGCGGTGACCGTCCCCGAGGGCTACGCGCAGAACGTCGTCATCCGCTGGGGCGACCCGATCCTGCGCGGCGCGCCCGCCTTCGACCCGGAGAAGCAGAGCGCGAAGGCGCAGGCCGGCCAGTTCGGCTACAACAACGACTTCCTCACCCTGCTTCCGCTCAAGGGCGAGCGCGGGCGCCAGGTGCTCTTCGCCAACCACGAGTACACCGACGAGGAACTGATGTTCCCCGGCTACGACGGTGACAACCCCACGCGCGAGCAGGTGGAGATCGCCTGGGCCGCGCACGGCCTGTCCGTCGTCGTGGTGGAGGAGGACCGCCGCACGGGGAAGCTCACGGCCGTGCCCCGCCACCACCTCAACCGCCGCTTCACCACCACCAGCGAGTTCCGCCTCACCGGCCCGGCCGCCGGGTCCGACCTGCTGAAGACCTCCGCCGACCCCACCGGCACCAAGGTGCTGGGCACCCTCAACAACTGCGCCGGCGGCACCACCCCCTGGGGCACGGCGCTGTCGGGCGAGGAGAACTTCAACCAGTACTTCGCCAACGCCGCCTCCGTCACCGACCCGGAGGTGAAGGCCAGGCTCGGGCGGTACGGCATGAGCGGCGGCGCGTCGGGGCGCAAGTGGGAGCGGTTCGACGACCGCTTCGACCTCACCAAGGAGCCCAACGAGGCCAACCGCTTCGGCTGGGTCGTCGAGGTGGACCCGTACGACCCCGACTCCGTCCCGCGCAAGCGCACCGCGCTGGGCCGCTTCAAGCACGAGGCCGCCCAGCCCCGCCTGACCGCCGACGGCCGCCCGGTCGTCTACATGGGCGACGACGAGCGCTTCGACTACTTCTACAAGTTCGTCTCCTCAAAGCGGATGATGAAGGGCGACAGCCGCGCCGCCCGCGAGCACAACCTCACGCTGCTGGACGAGGGCACCCTCTACGTCGCCAAGCTGACCGGCGACAGCCCGGCCGCAGAGATCGACGGCAGCGGAAAGCTCCCCTCCGACGGCGAGTTCGACGGCTCCGGCGTGTGGATCCCGCTGGCCACCGGCACCACCTCCCACGTCCCCGGCATGAGCGCCGAGGAGGTCTACGTCCACACCCGGCTGGCCGCCGACAAGGTGGGCGCCACCAAGATGGACCGCCCCGAGGACGTCGAGCCCAGCCCGCGCACCGGCCGCGTCTACGTCGCGCTGACCAACAACTCCCGGCGCGGGGTCGACTCCAACCCGGCCGCCGACGAGGCCAACCCGCGCAACGCCAACAAGCACGGCCAGGTGCTGGAGCTGGCCGAGCACTGGGACGACCCGGCGGCCGACGGCTTCGCCTGGCGCCTGTTCCTGGTCTGCGGCGACCCGGAGGACCCCTCCACCTACTTCGCCGGCTTCCCCAAGGACCAGGTCAGCCCGATCTCCTGCCCGGACAACCTCGCCTTCGACGACTACGGCAACCTGTGGATCTCCACGGACGGCAACGCGCTGGGCTCCAACGACGGCCTGTTCGGCGTGGCCACGGCGGGCGGACGGCGCGGTGAGGTGCGGCAGTTCCTCACGGTGCCCGTCGGCGCCGAGACCTGCGGCCCGATCATCCAGGACCGCCGGGTGCTGGTCGCGGTGCAGCACCCGGGCGAGGTGGACGGCGCCAGCTACGAGCAGCCCGCCTCGGCCTGGCCCGACGGGCCGGGCAAGGTCGTCCGCCCGTCGGTCGTCGCCGTCTGGCGCGAGGACGGGCGCGGCATCGGCGCCTGAGCGGGATCCGGCGGTGCGGCGGTCCGGCCCGGCCCCCTTATCGGGGGCCGGGCCGGACCGCCGCCTTTTGACGGCTTGGCATGTCCGCGTGTGCGTGGGCCGGGACCGGGAAGGAGGAGGTGAGGAAACCGACCCGAAAGGGTGAAGTCATGGAGATAACCGGCATCATCACCGCGATCGTCATCGGCGTCATCGTCGGTGTGCTGGGGCGGCTGGTCCTGCCGGGCCGCCAGCGCATCGGCGTCCTGTGGACGATCGTGGTCGGTATCGTCGCAGCCCTGATCGGTACGTTCATCGCGGCCGGCCTCGGTGTCGCGGACACCGGCGGCGTCGACTGGATCGAGCTGCTCATCCAGATCGGCCTGGCCGCGGCGGGTGTCGCCGCCGTGGAACGCATGAAGGTCCGCGCCTGACGGACACCCCCTGCCCGCCGGGCCCCGCGCCCGACGTCCGACGCCTCGGAGCAGCACCGGCCCGGCGGAAGAGCGGCCCCCACAGCCGCCTTCCGCCGGGCTCTCGGCTGCCTCGGACCGGTCCCACCCGGCCCAAGGCAGCCGGGAGGCCGGGGGGCGGTGCGTGCCCCGGCCTCCGCCGCCTCCGGCGCGACGGCCCCGCCCGGCTCCGTCCGAACCCACCGGGCAGGGCCGGCTCCCTCACCCCGGAGCCGGTGTCGGATGCGGGCTCAGCCCGTGTGGTGGTCCCGCTGGACGAGCGCGGCGTGCTCCAGCACGTCCTCCATCGGGTCGTCGATCTGCCCCGTGGAGATCAGCGCGACGGTCGGCCCGTTGTGCGATCCGCGGTGGGTCTCGTCGGCCCACGCCGGCGCGGCGCCGCCCGGCAGCGCGACCGCCACCACGGCCGCCCCCGCCACCACCACGCACCCGCGCGTCGTCCGGTTCCGCCTCACCGTGCTTCTCCTCTCGTCCTCATCCGGTCACGGCCGTTCGCCGTTCGCCGTGCATATCTGCCGGTGAGCGGAAAAGTTACGAACGGATTGTGGATCTGTCCTACGGCGTCCCGCGGTGCGCCCCGTCGCGCGCTCCGGGGCCCGCACGGTGACCGCCCCGGCGCTCACGGCCGCGGCTCCGTGCGCCGAGCCGTACGCGGAGCCCGGCCCGGCTTGCCGATCGCCGGGGCCAGCACGGCGGCGACCGCGCACAGCGCGCCGGAGACGATCCAGGCCGCGTCGTAGGAGCCCAGGGCGTCGCGCAGGGCGCCGCCGGCGAACGCCATCACCCCGGCGCCGAGTTGATGGAAGGCGAGCGTCCAGCCGAAGACGATCGCACCGCTTCCCTCCCCGTAGATCCCGCGGACGGCCGTCAGGGCGATCGTCGGCGGGACGGTGGCCACGTCGAGCAGCCCGAAGAAGACCACGAAGACGATCAGCGGCCAGTGGGCCTCGGGCCCCAGGAGGGAGGGCAGGAGCAGTAGCGAGACCCCGCGCATCCCGTAGTACAGCGCCAGGAGCAGGCGCGGGTCGTGGCGGTCGGTGAGCCAGCCGGAGACGACCGTGCCCGCCACGTTGAAGACCCCGATGAGCGCGAGCAGCGAGGCCGCGACGGTGGGCGGCATCCCGTGGTCGTGGGCGGCGGGCACGAAACCGCTCCACATGATCCCGTTGGTGGACGCGCCGCAGATGGCGAAGGTGCCCGCCAGCAGCCAGAACGGGCGGGTACGGGCCGCCGAGCGCAGCACCCGCAGCGCGTGGCGGGCCGCGCCCGGAGCCGGCGCCGGGCGCGGGACGTACTCCCGTGCGCCGTAGGGGCGCAGGCCGAGATCGGCGGGGTGGTCGCGCAGCAGCAGCCCGGCCAGCGGGACCAGGGCGAGCGCCACCAGCGCGACCGTCACGGTGGTCGGGCGCCACTGGTACCGCTCGATCGACCAGGACAGCAGCGGCATGAAGACGAACTGGCCGAAGACGCTCGCCGCCGTCAGCAGGCCGGTGACCAGGCCGCGCCGGGCGGTGAACCACCGCTCCACCACCACGGCCGCGAATCCCATCGCCACGGAACCGCAGCCCAGCCCCACCAGCAGGCCCCAGTAGAGGACCAGTTGCCAGGGCTGGGTCATGACCGTGGTGAGCGCCGCGCCGACGGCGACGGCCGCCAGCGCGGCGGCGGCGACGCGACGCAGCCCGAAGCGGCCCATGAGCGCGGTGGCGAAGGGCGCGACCAGCCCGCCGGCCGCCATGTTCACCCAGACCGCCAGGCCGATGGAGCCCCGTGACCAGCCCGGGTCGCGGTGCAGCGGCTCGACCAGCAGACCGGGCATGGTGGCGAAGGCGCCCGCGCCCATGACGGCCAGCGCGGCCACGGCGGCGACCCACCAGGCCCGGTGCACGCGCCGCCCACGGGCGGCGGGCGGGGCCTGGGCGGTACGGGCGTCCTCGGTGTCGGTGGTGCGGATCGTGTGCGTCATGCCCCCGATGCTGTTCGGACCGGCCGACCCGAACGAGTGGCCCGATGGCCGACATCTGAAAGGATCTGGCCATGGACGTCTTCACGCACCCGGAACGGCACCGGGTGGCGGTCCTGGTCCGCCACGGGGTGCTGCCGATGGAACTGGGCCTGGTCCACCAGCTGTTCCGCGCTGCCGAGTCGGCCTCGGGCACACCGCTGTACGAGGTCGTGACCTGCGCGACCGAGCCCGGCACGGTCCGCACCGACGCCGACTTCCCCGTCCTGGTCGGGCACGGCCCGCAGGCGCTGGCCGAGGCCGGGACGGTGATCGTCCCGGCCAGCCACGAGGAGGACGAGACGTACCCCGGCGGGCGGCTGCCCGCCCCGCTCACCGGCGCCCTCGCCCGCATCCGGCCGGGCACCCGGATCGCCTCGGTCTGCACCGGCGCCTTCGTCCTGGCCGCCGCCGGGCTCCTCGACGGCCGCCGGGCCACCACCCACTGGAAGTCCGCCGAGCACTTCCGGCGGCTCCACCCGGCCGTACGGCTGGACCCCAACGTCCTCTACACCGACGAGGGCGACGTGCTCACCTCCGCCGGCGAGGCCGCCGGGATCGACCTGTGCCTGCACATGATCCGCCGCGACCACGGCGCGGCCGTCGCCAACCGGGCGGCCCGCAGCACGGTCGTACCGCCGCACCGCGACGGCGGGCAGGCCCAGTACATCCCCCGGCCCGTCGCCGAGCCGCGCCACTCCTCCACCGGCGCGGCCCGCGCCTGGGCGCTGGAGCACCTGGACCGGCCGATCACGCTGGCCGAACTGGCGGCGCGCGAGTCGATGAGCGTGCGCACCTTCACCCGCCGCTTCAAGGAGGAGGTGGGCATCACCGCCGTCCAGTGGCTGAACCGGCAGCGCATCGAGCGGGCCCGGCAACTGCTGGAGGAGACCGACCTGTCCGTCGACCGGGTCGCCGCCGACACCGGCTTCGGCACGGCCGCCTCGCTGCGCCAGCACATGCAGCGCGCCCTCGGCGTCACCCCCACCGGCTACCGCGCCACCTTCCGCGGCCCCGCGACCCGCCCGGCCGGGGTGTAGCCCGGCCGGGCGTCTGCCTCTCTCGGAAAGAAGCGCAGCCCAGGGGCGGGGTTGAACGTTCCGTGCATCGGCATGCCGCGCGGGTACGGGCTCCCCCGCCTCCACGCCCTGTCCGCGCTGTACGCCGCGGCCCGCCGGCCCTGGACGATGTCGGTTACACCGGTGCCGGCATCGGCGTGCACACACCCTTCCGCCCGCACCCCGACATCGCCCCCCTCCTGGCAGCGGGCACCCGCGCCCACAAACGGCTGCTGTGCGGCGTCCCCGCGACCGGCGAGCACGCCGTGGCCTAACTCAAACAGCGCCGGTGTGCTCTGCAGCCTGTGACGGTCAGCCCCAGCCGCATCGGAGCCATCGCTCGGGCCGCCCTCGTCCTCAACAACATATGGCGGTGAACTTCGCTGAGAAAACCTCACTGGCTGCGCGAACACGGCCCCCACTACATCGCCGTCGTAAAAGGCAACCACCCCGGTCTGCTCGAGCAGTTGAGGAAACTGCCGTGGAGCGACATCAGCCTGGACCACAAAGACCGCACCACAGGCCTGGGGCGGCTTGAGATCCGGCACCTCAAGACGGTCGCCTTCCGGTATCTCGACTACCCCGGCGCCCGCCAGGTCCGGCGCGTCATGTGCCGGCGCAAGGACCTGACCAGCAAAGAGATCACAATCCAGCGGCTCCACTTCGTCACCAGCCTCCCACTCGGCGCCGCCACGGGCGAACAACTCGCCAGCTGGATCCGAGGACACTGAAAGATCGAGAACCAGCTCCATCAGGTGCGCGGCACCACGTTCGCCGAGGGCGCCTCCATCACCCGAACCGGCAGCCTGCCCCGCGTAATGGCCAGCCTCCGCAGCCCTTGCCATCGGTGTGCTCCACCGGGACGACCACGCCAACCTCGCTGCCGCCTGCCGCTACATCGCCCGCGACCCACAACGACCCCTGACAGCCCTCGGAATCACGCGATCAACGGAACAGATCGACTACACGCAAAGACCCTGGGGCTGGTGCCCCGAGCAGGCGCGGGCATCGGCGACGTGCCTAATCACGCGGTCGGCGCGTCCTGGCCCACATCGATTTCCGTTTCCCCGCCAACTTCCCCTGTGCTCCCTATACTTGACGCTCCATCATGAATCGGGGGTTACTTTGGAGATAGTTGTTCAGTGCAGCGGCGGCGGAGCCGGAGACGAGCTCCGCTTGCTGGGCCGTTGGCTTGAGGTGGACTCGGCCGTGCGCCGTCATGCGCAGGTTGTACGGGGATCAGCCCGGCCGGCGATTCCCGGACAGCAGGGCGATCTACTGGATCTGATCACGCTGCTGGTCAGCAGTGGGTTCAGCGCTGCTTCGCTGGCCGTGTCCATCGCTTCCTGGCGAGCCAGCCGCCCCAGCCCGCCCGAAGCCATCATCATGCGGGTCGCGGGAGAGCAGACCGAGATTCCCGGTGATGCTTCCAGAGAGGAGGCCGAGGCGATGATCCGGCGCCTTCTCGAAGGATGACCTCCACGAAGCAGCCCCCAGCCCCCGACGACCGCGAATCGACGACCCCCCTTGCGAGCACGGGTCTGCCAAACCCCTCGGGTACCCGCATCGTGCTGATCGGCGCTGGACGGTTCAACGAACTTCACCCGCTACCGACGACGCGCCGCAACGTCGAGGTCCTGGCCGATCTCATCACCGCCGCCTGGAACCTTCCTGTCGCGAACTGCACCGTCCTTCGTGACCCGGCATCGCCCCGCGATCTCTCGCGCGTCGTGGAGGAGGCCGCCAAGGAGGCAACCGACACCCTGCTGGTGTACTACGCAGGCCACGGGTTGATCGACTGGTCCGGGCACTATCACTTGGCTGTGCGGAGCAGCGAGCGGGAATCCGTGCACGACACCGCAGTCCCGTACACCTGGATAAAGGAGCACATCGAGAAAAGCCGCGCCGAGCGGCGCATCGTCATCCTCGACTGCTGCTACGCCGCCCGAGCCTTCGGACTGCAGTCCGAAGGCGTCCTTTTTGAGGTTTCGGGAACTTATGTCCTCGCTGCGGCAAGCGAGACCGCCACAGCGATCTCACCGCCAGGAGAGGAATTCACCGCGTTCACCGGCGCGTTGATCGCTGTACTACGCAACGGGATCCCCGGCCTGCCTCGTTACCTTGACCTCGACAGTATCTTCCGCCAGGTGAGCAAGGAGCTCACGCACAGGAACAGACCTCGGCCGTCGAAGCAGTGCCGCGACCACCTGGACCGTGCCCCGTTCATCAAGAACGCTGCTTACGCCGCTTCCGACGATATTCCCCTGACGGCTGTTCCTGCGCAGCAGGGGCCAACATCCGAGACCAGCGGCATGGGAAATTCACCACCGCCGTCACCCACGCCTGCCACCTCAAGGGCGGGCGAGGCTCCCGTGCGATCTGCGCATACTTCGGGCGGCAAACCGGTTCCGGTGATGCGGCGGAAGGCCGTCCGCCGTGTGGGGCTCCCGGCAGCTGTCCTGGCCCTGCTTTTCGGTGGATACATGGTGTTATCCGTCTCGCCCGAAGACTCCCCTGAGCTTCAGCAAATCCACAACAGAGGTTTCATCAGGGTCGGAATTAAGGGTGATCAGCCGGGTCTCTCCGAGAGGACGGAGACCGGAGAATGGCAGGGGTTCGAGATCGACTTGGCGTACAACATCGCCGCGAGTCTTGGATTCCCCCGTCAATCTGTGGAATTCGTCTACGTGACCACGGACGACCGTGACACGGAACTCCAAGGTGGCAGGGTGGATTTCGTCGTGGCCACCTGGACTATGGACGGACCTCAGGCAGAGGAGGCCAAGCGGCACAGTGTGCCACTTGATTTCGTCGGCCCGTATTTCAAGACAAGGCTGTCCGCGCTGGTGTGGGAAACGGAGGAAGGTGCTGCCGCAGTAAAGGGCGTTGAAGACATTGCAGAGAGGTACGACCCAGGGCAGATTTGCACAGTCATCGGATCGACGTCGGAAGATTACCTGAAAGAGAAGGCGATCGACCACAAAACGGAGTCCTCGTATCAGAAATGCTGGGATGATGCCGACGTCCTTGTCGTCATGACGGATGAAATCATCCTTGCCGGCCTCAATCAGGCGAACGATTATTATTTTGACGGAGAGGGCGAAGAGGCGAGGAAAGGGTACGTAATTCAACTCGGTGGCACGGTTGAATCATACGGTGTGGGAATTCGTGCAGGCGATCCGATCTTTAAATACCTGACGTGTCGAGCGATCTCGAAGGACTGGGGCTCGAACGTGAGGGTCAATCTGGAGGAGATGGCAACGCGGCACCTGGGAAAAGATTGGGCGCCGCCTACCGTAAGATTCCCGGAGTGCAACCGGCTGGACGCATGGAAATATAAAATGCGTAATATCATTTGATCTCCGGGTCGTCCCGTCGCGGCAGTCGGTTGCACTTCTCGATGACTGAGGTTTCTCAACGGTGATCACTTCCGGATTGTGTTGAGGACCAGGGCCGCGCGGGCGACGTCACCGATGCGGCTGGGGCTGAGGGTGGTGTGCCGCAACGTGCGCCGGCGTTGCTTGAGTTCGGCGGCGGTGCGTTCACCCAGAGTCCGGACGCTGCGTATGAGTGTGTTGAAGGTACGGGTGTCCGCGCAGAGTGCTTGCTCGGACTGGTCCTTGGGCGGCGGACGGGGGATGAGGATGCCGGTGCCGACACCGATGCAGCCCTTGTCGGCCAGGGCCGGCAGACTGTCGGCCGTCTTTCGCTTGCGGTCACTTGCGGTCACTTGCGGTCGATGCGGTGCACACGGGCCGGGCGGCCCGCTCCCCCAAGTCTGGGAAGGAGATGTGTCGACTTCTCGCTTTCGGCGACGAACGGCACGAAAGGGGCACCGGGGGAACGGAGTTGCGGACGCCGCCGGAGGGCCGGCTATGCGCGGGCGCAGTCGCGGCAGGCGCGGGCGGAGGACGCCACCACGGTGTGGAGCACGGCGGCGAGGGCGCCCGCGAGCGCGACCACCGGCCAGTTGCCCGACAGGGGTGAGGACGCGGCGAGGGTGAGCGCGGACATGCCCAGGCAGACGCCGGCCGTGGTGCCGGCCCAGGCGGTCGCCCGGGGGAGCCGGCGCGGGGTGGGCAGCCGCCGGGCGAGGGGGCCGGTGGCGGCCAGCGCGGTCGCCGCGAGCAGTGCGGCGGCGGCCGCGAACCCGGCCAGGGGGAAAGCCAGCAGGCGCGTGGGAAGGGGCAGTTGGCCGCCGTGTCCGGTGGCCAGGAACAGGTACCAGCAGACGGTCAGCAGCGGGGCGGCCAGGGCGACGGCCCGGGCGGTGTGGCGGACCTGGGCGACGGTCAGCTCCCGCTGGCAGGAGGGCGCCACCTCCGCCACGGTGCCGAACTCCCGTACGGCCCGCCGGACGGCGAGGTCGTGGGGCAGCCCTTCGGCGGCGTACGCGGCCACCGTTTCGGCGAGGCCGTCGCGTACCTCCGCCACCAGCCGGGCCTTGGCGCGGGCCGGGCCGCGCAGGGCGGACGCCAGCGCCTCGGCGTACTCGTCGGCGTGTCCCTCGGCATACGTCCCGGCGTACGTCCCGGTGGGGCCGGTCCGCCGTCCGGGGCCGCTCATCCGGCGTGCCCGGGGCGCGGGGCGGGCTCCAGGACGGAGCCGATCGCCGCGGTGAACGCCTGCCAGGCCGACCGCTCCTCGGCCAGCGCGCGCCGCCCGGCGTCGGTGAGTTCGTAGCGGCGCCGCTTCCGCTCGCCGGTGGAGTCCCAGCTGCTGCGCAGCAGTCCGGTGCGCTCCAGGCGGTTCAGCGCGGGGTAGACCGTGCCGGTGCGCAGTTCGAGCGCGCCCGCGCTGCGCCGCTGTACGGCGGTGATGATCGCGTACCCGTGCAGCGGTCCCGGCTCCAGCACGGCCAGCAGCAGTCCGTCCAGATGTCCGCGTACGGCGTCGGCCTTCATGAGTAGACAGCCTACACAACGGATGCATAGGCGTGCTATGTATTGGCAGCCAACATATCCATCATCGGGGTGAGGAGACCGCGGTGACCAAGGTGCTGCTGTCCGTCCACGTCCTGGCGGCGATCGTGGTGATCGGGCCGATCACCGTCGCCGCCTCCCTCTTCCCGCGCCACGCGCGGCAGGCCGCCGCCTCGGCCGCCGCGCCCGGGGAGCCGGGGGAGGGGAGGGACGCGTGGATCGCCGCGTTCCTGCACCGGATCTGCCGGGGCTACGCCGTCGCCGGCATCGCCGTACCGGTCTTCGGAATCGCCACGGGCGCGCAGCTCGGCGTCCTCACCGACGCCTGGCTGATCGCCTCGCTCGTCCTGACCGCGATCGCCGCGG
Source organism: Streptomyces sp. ICN903 (assembly GCF_022015835.1). Lineage (NCBI taxonomy): Bacteria > Bacillati > Actinomycetota > Actinomycetes > Kitasatosporales > Streptomycetaceae > Streptomyces > Streptomyces sp. ICN903. Next base: position 11,098 of record NZ_JAKMAY010000019.1, read on the forward strand.
CCGTCCTGGTCCTGGCGATCGTTCCCGGCCAGCGGCGGATGCTCCGGCCGGCGGGCGGTGCGGGGGCGCACACGGCTGCGGACGACGCTGCGGGCGACGCTGCGGACGACGGAGGGGCGCGCTCGGCGGCGGCCCGGCTGTCCATGCTCACCGGCGCCTTCAACCTGCTGTGGGCGGTCGTCGTCGTCCTGATGATCGTCCGCCCCGGCTCCACCACGGGGGCGTGAGAGCCGTGCGCACCCTGCGGATCGCCGCCGGCGCCGAGGCCGCCACCCTGGCCGTGCTGCTGGCCAACCTGCTCACCGTCCACGCGCGGCCGGTCACCTCGCTCGCCGGCCCGCTGCACGGCACCGCGTACCTGCTCGTCATCGCCGCCACCTGGCAGGCCACGACCGCCGCCGGCACGGGCGCGCGGTGGTACGCCCTCGTCCCCGGCGTCGGCGGACTGCTCGCCCTGCGCCGCATCCACAAGGCCCCCGCCCCGCCCCCGACATCCGGCACCCAGGAGGGATGACATGACGGACCCTTACGAGGAACTGCCCCTGCCGCGCACCGCGCTGGCGCTGGAGGCCCTCCACCACGCGAAGCGGACCGAGCACCCGGCGATCTTCAACCACAGCCTGAGGACCTACCTCCACGGGCGCGCCTCCGGTGAGCGGCGCGGCCTGCTGCCCGGCCGCGACTACGACGACGAACTCCTCTTCCTGGGCTGCGTCCTGCACGACGCGGGGCTCACCCCGGAAGGTGACGGCGACCAGTCCTTCGACCTCGACGGCGCCGACCTGGCCGCCCGATTCCTCACCGAGCGCGGGATGCCCGCCGACCGGGTCGAGATCGTCTGGGACGCGATCGCCCTCCACCTCCACCACGACCTCGCGATGCGCAAGCGCCCGGAGATCGCCCTGGTGACGGCGGGGGCCGCGCTGGACCTCGGCATCGACGACCCGCACACCCTCCCGCCCGGCCACACCGAACGCGTCCACGCCGCGCTGCCCCGTCTGCACGCGGCGGCCGTCCTCCGCGACGCGATCGTCGGCCAGGCCCTCGCCAAACCGCACAAGGCCCCGCCGTTCGGCCTGCCCGGCGAACTCGTCCGACAGGCGACGGGCGCGGTCTGGCCCACCTGGGAGGAACTGGACCGGACCGCCGGATGGAACGACTACGACGGCTACCGCCCGGGAAGGTGAGCACGGACCGCCCGCCTGCCCTGGTCTGCCGCAACGGATCGAACAGGGGCCCGTCGGGACGGCGCGGAGGCCCCTATGGCGAGGTCAGCCGGGCGAGGAGGGGCGCCCGGCCCCGGCCTGCGGGGCCACCAGCATACGAAGTGCGAACGACAGGGCCGCGCAGACGGCCGGAAGCACGCACACCAGGATCCAGATGCCCGGCTCCCGGTCGATGGACAGGGCGATCGCGCTGCCGATGAGCGCGCCCACGGGCAGGCCGAGCGCGGGTCGCCAGTCCTGCGCGCGTTCGACCAGGACGGTGCCCGGGAACAGGGTCAGGAACCCGCCGAAGACCAGGAGCATGTTCCTGCCGTTGTGCTCCCGCTTCCCCGGTTCCGTGTCGCAGTACCGCTCCCCCGCCGCGCAGTCGGCGGCGTCGATCCAGTCCGCGATCCCCCAGCTCAGCCTCGCCACACCGAGTGCGAACAAGACGAACGTCCCCCATCGAACGGCCATGACACAGAACGTAGGGCACCACCGCGTGCGACCGCGCCACGAGAGGCGACACCGAGGCGGGCCTCGTCCTGGAGGGTTCGGCGCTCTGGCCCGTCCGGGTCGCGGAGCTGGCGGCCCCGCGCACGGCCGCCGTGTGGCTCACCACGGACGACGCCGTCCTGTGCGCCCGGGTGCACGCGGCCGGTCACCACGACGGGGCGACAGCCGGGGAACGCCTGCTGATGGACAGGTTCCTGACCCGCACCGAGCGCTACCAGGCGCTCATGCTGGAAGCCGTCGACAGGCTGGGGCTCGACCGCATCGACGCGGGCGACGGGCGGCCCGCCGGGGAACTGGCCGACGCGGTACTCGCGGTCGTCGGTACCGGTACGCGCGGCCGCTGACCCGACGGCTTCGTCACAGCCGCTCGCAGTCGTCCGGGGCTGCGGATGCGCTCCCAGCCGGTGACCGCGCCGGTGCCGGTGACCGCGCTGCTCGCGCAGGGCCGGCGTCAGCGGTGGCCCAGCACGTTGACCACGCGGCCGTTGGGGTCGCGGACGAGGAACCGCCGAACACCCCACTCCTCGTCCCGCAGGGGGTGAACGATCTCCGCACCGCTGTCCCGCATGACCGCATAGGCCGTGTCCACGTCGTCCACCTCGACACTCATGTCGGGGGTGACGGGGGCGGTCTTGTCGCCGGTCACGAGGCTGACCTGCCCCGCCGGGTTGGACGGGGAAGCGAGCGTCACGATCCAACCGTGGTTCATGACCTCCTCGAACCCCAGCAGGCCGTAGAACTCCCGGCTCTCCTGTACGGCCTCCGACTGGATGTTGGGCACGACACGACGAACGGCCATCGACGACTCCAAGCGGGAACGGAACTGAACTCCGGGATCCTCCAGGAGTACTACGGCACGTCCGCCACCGCACGCACTTTCGCGACACGCCCCGGGGCGCCGAAGCGGGGGTGTCCGTGGCGCCCGCCGCGAAACGCTCTTGGCCACCTTCGCTCCCGCCTCCGCGAACACCCCTGAAACTGGTCTCCCTGCGAGCCTCCGCCACCGCTACACCGGAAGGACCGTGACATGTCCGGCGACCGTCTGATGCGCATCCACAGCGCCGAGTTCCAGGCCATGGCCGAGAGGGTCCTGCGGGTCACCGAACTCACCTCCCGCCTGAACGCCTTACCTTTCGAGGACGAGGCCGGCAAGGCGAAACTGTTCGAGCGGATCCTCGGCAAGCCGCTGCCGCCGGGAGTCACGATCTACCCGCCCTTCTACACCGACCACGGCCTCAACCTCGACCTCGCCGAGCGCGTGTTCATCAACCAGAACTGCACGTTCCTGGACTACGCCGGCATCCGGCTCGGCGAGCGCGTGATGATCGGCCCGAAGGTCACCTTCATCACCAGCGGCCACCCGGTCGATCCCGGGGAGCGCAAGCTGTACCTCACCGGTGCGCCCATCGACGTCGCGGAGAACGTGTGGATCGGCGCCGGGGCCACGATCCTGCCCGGCGTCAGCATCGGCCGCGACGCCGTGGTCGCCGCCGGCGCGGTCGTGGCCGAAGACGTTCCGCCGGCGAGCCTGGTGACCGGTGGCAAGGCGACCGTCCGCCGACGGTGGTGACGACCCCTCCGGGGCCGCGCGGAGCCTCCGACAGCGCTCTTTCCGGGGTTCGCTTGCCCTTTAGCTGGTGAGGGCCGTGCCCCGCGCCACCGCCGAGAGGAACGCCGCCCAGGCGGGGCGGGAGACACGGGCCGGGGGGACGCCCAGGTTCTTGGAGTCGCGTACGGCGATGCCGGCGGCGCCGGGTATCTCCGCCACCTCCACGCAGTTGCCGTCGCCGGCGGTGTACGAACTCTTGTACCAGGTGGCGGTCTTGAGGTCAGCTTCGTGGAAGATGGCCGACTCAGCCATTGGCGATCAACTCTCCCTTGACGCGTTCGACGAACTCGGCGCTGTCGTCTGCCGACAGCGCCGCAGCGGACAGGTTGCCGAACAAACGGGTCAGTCGGCGGAGGGACAGCGGGTCGTCCCGGAAACCTGTTCTGGCGTCCGCCGACTCGGTGAAGACTACATCCGCGTCCGAGTCGTCCCCCAGCGTGAAGAGAGTGAAGGCTCCGGTGCTGGCACCTCTCTCGCCTGCCGTGAACGGGATGACGCGCAAGGAGACGTTCTCCAGCGCGGAGACGGACAGCAGGTGGTCGAGTTGGGCGATCATGACCTGCGGGCCACCCACCTGTAGCCGGAGGGCCGCTTCGGTGATCAACAGGTCCACGCGTAGCGGGTCCTTCCCACGCAGGCGTTCCTGTCGTCGCATGCGGACCTCGACCAGGACATCCACCTGGTCAGGACCGAGAGCGGCGATTCCGTTGTCCGTGACCGCGCGTGCGTAGTCGGCCGTCTGCGCCAGGCCCGGAATGAACAGCGGTTGATGCTCGCGACAGTGTGTCGCCTCGGCTTCGTAGGACAGGAACTCGGCGTAGTTGGCGCTGAGTACGTCGTTGTAGGCCTGCCACCAGGGAGGTACCCGCTGGTTGCCTCGGAGCATCAACTGCCGTAGCTCCTCGCGCCGGACGTCATCGACTTCGTACAAGTCCATCAGGGAGTCGAAGTCCTTCTTCGAGCAGGCTCGTTTACCCAACTCCAGACGGCTGACCTTGGAGATGTGGCAGTTCAGGTGGCCGCCGACCTCCTCGGCCGTGAGCCCGTGCCGATCACGCAGCTTGCGCAGTTCGGACCCGAGCCTGCGCCGTGCGGCGAGTGGGCTCCCACCGGTGACAACGGCCATGGATGCTCCAACTCGGTTGAGGGGAAGGCTGACAGGCAGCTCTGGTCAAGCGGGGACACTACCGACTTCTCGCCCTGAGGAGCGGCAAGGCACTGCCTTGGCAAGTTGCCAAGCAAGTTCTTGACTCCTAGCTCTGACGCCTGTCAGCATACTTTCCGTCACTGATCGCGTTCTCTGAGTAATAGAACGCTCTCTCGGATGCCGCTGTACTCGGCGTGCACCTTCCGTTGCCGGAGGTTCTCCATGGCCATCCCCGCACGAGTCACTGAGGAACGGCACAGCTTCGCCTGGGAGATAACCGTCGAGGCGCGGGAGATCGAGGTGTGGCGGCGTGAGGTCGCGGCGGCGGTGCGGGCGATGGGCGGGGACCGGGCGGCGATGGAGACGGCGCGGCTGGGGATCTCGGAGCTGCTGTCGAACGTGTGCAGGCATGTGGCCGACCGGCGGTGCCGGCTGGAGGTGCGGCAGGGGCGGGGCACGGCCCTGGTCCGGCTGTACGACCGCTCCTGCCGGGCCCCCGCCGTACAGGTGCCGGACTGGGACGCCGAACGCGGGCGGGGGCTGTGGCTTCTGCGGGAGACGGCCGACGCCATGGGCTACACCTGCGTGCCCGGCGGCAAGTGGGTGTGGTTCACCGTGCTGCTCGACTCACCTGCGGGGGAGGGCGGATGAGCGGCCGGTGGCCCGCCGCGTACCGGGCCGAGGCCGTCGCCTACCTGCGTACGCCCCGGCCGCGCATGTTCCACCTCGGGGACTGCTTCTCGGCGCACGCCGGGGAGGTCCAGTGGTGGGCGGGGGACCGCGCGGTGCGGATCGCGGCGAGCCTGGGCCCCGATGATCCCGGGGCCGCCGCCCGGTTCCTGGCCTGGGGGCACGAGGCGGCGGCCGACCGCACCCACCGGCTGCTGCGCGCCGGGAGGGCGGTGGTCTACAGCCACACGGGCGCCGAGTGCCTGTGGGAGATCTCCCTGCGGCCCGTGCCGCAGGACCCCGTGCCGGGGCTAGGGCAGGGGCCGGGAGGCGGCGTTCCGTGATGTTCCGCCGTCTGCGTGCCGAGCCGGACACGGCGGGCTGGACCGGCGAACCGGACACCGCTCCCGACGCGCCCCCGGCCACGTACCGCATGACCTGCGATGTGTGCGGCGCCGTGTCGCACACCGGCGTGGAGTTCGGCACCGCCTTGGACTGGCAGCTCCGCCACGCCGCCCGCCACCCCGCCCACCGCGCCTACACCCGGACCGTCACCCGCCCCTGGCGGGCCCGGCTCCGGTCGTGAGCTACCGGTCGACGTGTTCGGCGCGGAGGGACGGGCATCGGTGCCTCAGGACTTTCTACTGCCGCAGGCGGTCGTAGGTGTCCCGCGCTTCGCGCAGGTACGGCTCGGTCGCGGCCTCCTCGTCCCGCGCGATCCGCTCCAGCAGGGCCACGGCCTCGGCCGCCGCCTCCCTGGCGAGGTCGGAGCGGTCCCCGGTCAGGAGCCGCGCGCGGGCGAACGCCGAGAGGGCCCGGGCGTGTGCGTCCCGGTGGGCCAGGTGGTCCTGGCGTGCGAGCAGCTGGGCCAGTTCCCGAGCCTTCTGCGTGGTGTCGGCAGCCTCTCGCGCCCGCCCGGCCTCGGCGAGACGGAGGCCGTGGTTCGCCAGTGCCATGGACATGGCCGAGCGGAGCAGGGGGAAGGCGTCGACGAGGGGTTGGAGGATGGTGACGGCCTTCTCCGAGGCCTGGAGTGCCTCCGGGTGCCGTTCGGGGACCGCGGCCAGATGCTGTCCGAAGTTCATCAGTGTCTGGGCGAGTTGTATCTTGCCGGCCGGCCCGGCGGGCTCCGCGCAGGCCTCGCAGCGACCGGCGGCCTCTCCCAGGAGGTCCAGGGCGTTCTCCTCGCCCAGTTCGGCCGCGATCATGCCGTACGCGGAGAACGCCGCCGCGGTGGCGAAGGCAGTCGTGTCCGGGTCGGCCACCGAGCGGCTGACGTCCACAGCCCGGGCGCCGGTTTCGAGAGCGGCCCCGCCGTCTCCGGCGGAGAAGAGCAGGGTGGCCAATTGGGACTGGGCCGAGGCCAGGGGCGCGGCGTATGTGTCCCGGGCGTCCGCGTGGAGTGCCTCGAACCTTTCCACGGCCTCCTGGCTCGGTGGCAGGGCGTCGGCCCGGCGACCGCAGTACAGCAGGCGACTCCCGAATATCAGCGCCGCCTGGGCCACCTGCGCCTGCACCTGCGTGGGCGGGGTGGCGTCGTTGCCTTGATGCTCCAGCACCTCGCGGCGGAGTTCCAGCACCTCCTCGGCGACCGCGAGGGACTGCCTGAGCCGGCCCAGCGCGAACAGCTGGTCGCCGTACTTCTCCAGGTGCTCCGCGAGCAGATGGCGGTGGCGGACGGGATCGCGGCCCACGAGCCGACGGCTTACCTCCACGGCCTCCTTCAACCGGCGGAGGGCACGCTCGGGCTGTCCCGCGAACTGCAGCAGGATTCCGGTGGAGCAGGCGGTCATCGCCAGGTCGGCCTCGTACCGTTCGGGTGCGGACCTGGCCAGGGAGCGCAGTCCGCGTACGGCCTTCTCCCCCGCCGCCAGCGCCTCCGCGAGCCGCCCCAGGCCGACCAGGCAGTTGTACTTGACCAGCCAGTTCTTGTTGAGGACGTCCGCGAAGGCGGCGGCCTTCCCCCGTGCCAGCCGGGCGTTGATGTCGATAGCCTCCTCGACGGTGCGCAGGGCTTCCTCCAGCTCCCCGGTCCGGAGCAGCAGCGCGGAGAGGTTGTTGAGGCAGGTGGCCAGGCCCGGACGGAATGCGGCTGGATCGGTGGCGACCAGTGACCGGTAGATCGACGCGGCCTTCTCCAGAGCGTCGCGGGCGTCCTTCAGCCTGCCCACGCCTTCGAGGCACTGATCGAGGGTGATGAGGGCCATCGCGAGCTCGGAGCGGAACGCGCCCGGGTGCTCCTCGACCAGTCCCTCGAACCCTCCGACGGATTCCTCGGCGGCCTCCAGAGCCAGGTCCGGGCGCTCGTGACCGAGCAGGCTGTTGGCCAGGGTGTTCAAGGACAGGGGGAGGTCGTACGCATGAGCCTGGGGGTACTCGGCGGCCAGTTCACGGTATATGGCCACCGACTTCTTGGCGTCTGCCAGCGCATCGTCGCGCAACCCCAGTTCCGCCAGGTCGATGGAGAGCGCGTTGAGGGTGTTGGCGAGGTCGGCCCGGTACGCCTCGGGTCGGGCATCGCTCAGCTTGCTGCGGATGGCGATGGCCTCGCGGACGGCCTCCAGCGCCCGGTCCCTGCGCCCCATGAGCCGGGCGGCGCTCGAGAGGGTGGTGAGTGCCAGGGCCAGACCGGGCCGGAACGCGTCGGGATTGTCGGCGGCCAGTTCCTTGTGGAGGGCGACGGCCTCTTCCGCGGCCTTCAGGGCTTCCTTCCAAAGGCCGCGTTCCACGAGGTAACCGGCCTTGTCCTGCAGGCCGTCGGCCAGGAGGGAGACCGAGTGTTCGTTCCGTCCGTATCGGTCGCACAGGTCCTGGCGGATCTTCACGCACTCCTCGGCGATCCGCAGGGCGGCCCGGTGGTCGCCGAGTCTGCTCTCGGCCGAGGCCAGCGATGTCAGCCCCCGCGACAGGTGGTCGAGTGCCACCGGATTCTCGGGGTGGGCCTCCTCACGCATCAGCGCGACGGCTGTACGGGCGGCCTGGAGCGCCTCCTTCCGCTGGCCGAGCGCGCTGTGCCACATGGACGCGTTGTTGTGGCAGGCGCCCAGCTCGGACCGGCGCTCCGGAAGGTGATCGGGCAGGGCCTGCCACAGGCCGATGGCTTCCTGGTTCGTCTCGAGGGCCTCCTTGTGCTGACCCATGGAACCCATTCGCTTGGCCAGCTCCCGCAGGGCCACGGCGAGCCGTGCCCGGCGCTCCGGGGTGTTGTCGGCCTGATCGCGGTGGCTCTGGACGATCCGCTTGTGGAGTCGCAGGGCCCAGGGGGCGAGGTTGTGCGAGCTCCTGGGCAAGTGCTCGGCCAGGTCCTCCAGGTCGCTCAAGGGTGTGCCGGGGTCTTCGGTGATCGCCGTGAGCGCATCCAGCAGCGGCTCGGGTTCCTCCACTCTGGTGGCCACGTCGATCGCGGGGAGCACCAGAACATGCCGATGGCGGAGGCACCAGTCGGTCAGACGCTCCTTGTCGAGGATGCCGCGGACCGCCGCGCGGGTGGTGAGGGTGAGGAACCGGGCGGCCTGGTCCGGCGTGGCACCGGACAGGAGACCGTCGGCGAGCTCCGAGTTCTTCAGGTTCATACGGACGCCGACGAAGTGCTCGGCCAGCCGGTCGGGTTGGAGGTCACCGACGAGACTGCCGCCCGAAGGGGGGAGGACGGCCCGGAGCCAGGAGAGCACCGAGCGGATCTGGCTCTTCCTCAGGTCCGACAGATCGGGTACACGCTGGGCGAGCGTACCGGCCTGGCTCTGGTCCTGCGGGTACAACACGACCGCTCCCGCCACCGCGTCGAACAGGGCGTCCTCCGACAGTAAGGGCTGGCTCACCCCGTGCGAGGCGGCCACGCGCAGCCAGTGTGACTGCTCATGAGCCAGCAGTTGTTCCTCCACCTCCACGGTGCTGTCGCCGGACCCGGCGACGGGTGAGGGCGACGGTCTTCTGGAGCCGGCAGCGTCGAGGAGGCTCACCAGAGCAGCCATGTGCAAGGTGAGTGGGGAGCCGAGGTGTTCGCCGGGTTCGACGGGGGCAAGCCCTTCGGCCAGGTTCTTCCAGGAGGGGAGTTCCTCGTCGGTGCGCTCCCAGCCGGGCATGTGCTCCAGGACCGATGAGAACGCGAGGGCGGCCTCCTGGTACGAGCGCCGCTGTGTCTCGGCGTCCGTCTCCAGATCAGGCAGAGGGATGGTCAGTGTTCCCCGCATGAGGGTCGCTACGGGAAGGGACGCTTCGCTCCTCCGCCGGTCCTTCCACCAGTCGTCCGACCGTGCCGTCATCACGACCTTGACCCGGGCCCCCCGGTTCCGAGCGGCGAACTCCACCGCGGCCGCGGCCTCCTCCACGTGGCCGTCGGCGCCGTCGACCACCACGAGCAGCGGCACTGTGGGCGGTGGCATCCGGCGGATGTCACCAGGGGTGACGCCCTTGGAGCCCAGCCACAGAACCGCCCAGTCCTCCTCTCCCGAAGCCAGTTCGCGGGAGAACTCCAGAACCAGGCGGGTCTTCCCCCGGCCGCCGGGAGCATGGACCAGGGCCGCTCCCGGTCCGGGGCGCCGTGACCACTCGCGCAGGAGGGCCAGTTGTCCGTCACGCCCGCCGAAGGGGACGATCCCCCGGGCGGGGTGGAGCAGTTCGATGACCGAGGAGGGAGCCTGGACCAGGCCGGGACCGTGGTCCCGATCGGCGAACTCCGCGTACTCGACGGGCTTGAGGACATGGATGCCCGGCGGCCCGTACCGGTTGACGGTGTCCAGGAAACCCTCCGCCCGGAGCAGGGCGGTGGCCGTCTCCGCCTCCAGCCGGGCGGGCCGGTGACCCGGCAGTTCGGCGAAGACGACGCCGGTCAGGAGGTCTCCGCAGAACACGGCCGCCCCGGAGACACCCCGCCACGGTGAGCCCTCGGCCGGAGGCGGCGGGGTGGTGTCGCAGTCGACCACGTACGTGCCGCCGATGAAGCCGTTGCCCGGATTGATCGTGCCGAGGATCTGGGTGCTCTCCCCCGGACGGTGTTCCGCGTACGGGAACCCCCACACGCGGCACTCCACGCGGTCCCGCTCCCCGACGATACGTCCCCAGCGCGGTCGGTCCGGTGCGAACCGCCGGTCTTCGGAGGACTTGTTCCAGTCGGGCACTTGGACCAGGGCCGCGTCGACCCCCCGGTCGTGCCGCCCTCCCGGATCGTGGGGATACGCACCGAGGGGCATGCCGCGCCACTCGACCTGTCCCTCGTGTGTGGGCTCCTCCCCCTGTCTGCGCACCCGGACCGGAGCACCCGTCTGCCCCACGACGTGAGCGGCGGTCAGGACGAGGCCCGGCAGGATCTCGTATCCGGAGCCCCATCCCTCAGCGGTTTTCTCAGCGGTCGACACCTGTACCACGCGTACGTTGTCCATCCCCCGGCCTATCCACCGCTCGGCGGCGTATCCGTGCCCTCCCTCCGGCCCGACGACCGGAGGGAGGGGATCTGTCCGTTGTCAGTGCTGGGATTCAGTGCCGGGAGTCAGCGCCTGTGAGAGCGCGTCGCACCCTCGGGGAACGCCTCGGGGGGGCCGGGGGTCTCGCCCTCGGACGAGACCAGTACGGCACGTCCGTCGGACCGGCGGGGGGTGAGGGTGAAGGCCACACGGTGGCCGCGGTCCCGGGACAGGGCGCCCTCGGCGCCGGCCGTGAGGACCCATGCGCGCAGGCCCGACTTCCCCCGGACCTCCTGCCGGAGTTCGACCTGGAACTCCATCTCGATCGGTCCGACCTCGAAGGCGATGTCCTGGCCCGCGCCGCGGGACGCGGCCTCCATCAGGCCGTCGCGCACGGCGGCGACGGCATCGGCGAGTTCGATCTCCATGTGATCCCCCCGGATCCGGCGATGTGCTCGGTCGCCGTCCGCTTCTCCCGGCGGTCGGCGGACCGCCCCGCCGGACCTCTCCCCATCGGCCGGCGACCGCGAAGGCACGGACGTGCGGTCAGACTGTAACGACCCCTTGCGGTGCCTGTTGTGCATTCTGTGAAATCTTCCCCACCTGCCCTTCCGGGAAGCATCGACAGACGTGCAGTCCGGCAGGCCTCGTGGCGTCGCTGAGCGTCACAGGCGCTCGAAGCCGCGGACGCGCTCCCAGTCGGTGACCGCGCGTTCGAAGGCGGACAGCTCCGCGCGGGCGGCCCGCGCGTAGTGGGTGACGGTCTCCTTGCCGAAGAGTTCGGCCGCGATGCCGCTGTTCTCCCAGCGGTGCAGGGCCTCGGTGAGGGTGGCGGGCAGGCGGGGGACGGACGGGTCGGCCAGGGCGTTGGCGGTGTGCTCCGGCGGCAGGGGCAGGCGGTTGTCGATGCCGTACAGCCCGGCGGCGACGGCGGCGGCGACGGCCAGGTACGGGTTGGCGTCGCCGCCGGGGACGCGGTGCTCGATGCGCAGGGAGGGGCCCGAGCCCACCACCCGTATCGGGCAGGTGCGGTTGTCGCGGCCCCAGGCGACACCCGTCGGGGCGAACGCGCCGGGCTGGAGTCGCTTGTAGGAGTTGACGTTGGGCGCCATCAGCAGGGCCAGGTCGGGCAGGCAGGCGAGCTGTCCGGCGACGAAGTGCCGCATCAGCTCCGACATGCCGTCGCCGGCGGAAGGGTCGGCCAGCACGGGCGTGCCGTCGGCGCCGCGCAGGGAGAGGTGGATGTGGCAGGAGTTGCCCTCGCCCTCGTCGAACTTCGGCATGAAGGTGAGCGAGGCGCCCTCGGCGGCGGCGATCCGCTTGGCGCCGTCCTTGAACAGGACGTGGTTGTCGCAGGTGGCCATCGCCTCGTCGTAGCGGAAGACGATCTCGTACTGGCCCGGGTGGCACTCCCCGCGCGCGGTCTCCATCCGCAGCCCGGCGCGCGTCATCGCGCGGCGGATGCGGCGGGCGACCGGCTCGACCTCCTCCAGGCCCTGGAGGGAGTAGTCGGTGTTGTAGCGGGCGGCGGGGCGCAGGCCGGTGTAGCGGCGTTCCCAGGCCTCCCGGTAGGAGGCGGTGAAGACGAGGAACTCCAGCTCGGTGCCGGCGTACGCGGTCAGGCCGCGGGCGGCCAGCCGGTCGAGCTGGGTGCGCAGGACGTGGCGGGGGGCGACGGCGACCGGCTCGGGGGCGAGGCCGGGATCGTGCTCGGGGCCGGCGCCGGGCCACACCGCGTCGGCCAGTACGAGGGCGGTGCCCTCGTCCCAGGGCAGGACGGTGCGCAGGGTGGCCGGGTCGGGGCGCAGGACGAAGTCGCCGAAGCCGCTGTCCCAGGCGTCGATGGCGTAGCCGGGGCCGGTGTCCATCTCCACGTCGGTGGCGAGCAGGTAGACGCAGGCGCCGAAACCGTCGCGCGCGGCCTCCTGAAGGAAGTAGGGCACGGACAGGCGGCTGCCCATCAGCCGCCCCTGGAGGTCGGGTACGGCGACGACCACCTCCTCCACGCGTCCCGCCTCGGCCTCGGCGCGCAGCCGCTCGTACGGGTCGGTCAACTGGACTCCTCGGTGGAAGCGGCGGGCACGGCTGCCGCGGACGGTTCGGTGAGGGGCTCCGCGTCGGCCAGGGGGTTGGGGACGGTGCCGTGGACGACGTCGAAGCCCTCGTCGCGTTCGGCGCGGTCGTGGAAGCCGCCGCCCAGCAGCTGCTCGCGGTTGAGGGCGACCCGGTCGAAGGACGGGGCGAGCAGGTCGAACTCCTCGAACCGGTCGGCGAGTTCGGGAAAGCGGGCGTGGTAGCGGCCGACCTCGGCGCGCACCAGGGACCAGAAGTCCGCCTCGGGGACGCCCAGATGCTCCTCCACCAGGGGCGCCAGGAAGCGGAAGTGGCCGGCGAAGACGGCGCTCAGCAGCGAGTGCGCCAACTCGTGCGCCGGCCAGCGCAGCAGTACGGCGTCGGCGCGCTGTGGCAGCCCGGCGTACTCGGGGCGGCGGCCGGGGAGCAGGTTGACGTCCTCGGCGAAGTCCTTGAGCGCGATGCCGACGGGCACCTCGCGGGCGTCGTGGAGGAGCACGGTGTTCTCGCCGTGCGGGCAGAAGGCGATGCCGTGGCGGTACAGGCAGTGCAGCAGTCCCGGCAGCAGGGCGGCCAGGAAGCGGGCCAGCCAGGCGCGCGGGGGCAGGCCGGAACGTTCCACCAGTTCGGCCACCAGCGCCCTGCCGTCCGAGCCGGTCTTGAGCAGGGCGGCCATCGTGCGGGCCCTCTCGCCCTCGCGCAGCAGGGCGGTCACCGGCTCGCGCCACACCGCGCCCAGCAGCTCGTGGTAGCGGTAGGGGGCGTCGGTCACCGACTCGTACAGCGGGTGGCGCACGGCGACGGAGGCCACCTCGCCCAGGGGGTGGAAGCGCAGCTCGTCGCGGAGGTAGGGGTCGCCGTCGCGTATGGCGTGCAGCCAGGCGCTGACGTCGGGCGCGGCCTCGGTCGGCTCGGTGGCCAGCCCGCGCCACACCAGGGTGTTGCGGATGAGCAGGGGCACCTTGACGTTGCGGCGGCCGGGGTGGTCGAGGTTGGCGAGGGTGCGGATCGACTGCAGGGGCCGGTAGCGGTCCGGGCCCTCGCCGAGGGGGACGATCCGGCCGTCGGCGAGGTAGGGGGCGAAGAGGGTGGCCACGGCCTCGTCCCAGTGGAAGGGGTGGACCGGCAGCCAGACGAAGTCGCCCGGGGAGTGGGGGCCCTGGGCGCAGGCCTCGGCGAGGACGGCGGTGAAACGTTCGCGCACGGCCGCGTCCAGCTCCTGCTCCAGCAGCGCGTCCGCGTCCAGGCCCGGTGCGCCCGGATACCCCGAATACGAGGCCAGGGTGGTGTGGACGGCCGCCCAGCGCAGCCGCACCTCGCCGGCCGCCTCGGGGGCGTAGGCGGCGGCGTCGGAGGCGGAGAAGCCCAGGCGGCCCTTGTTGAGCAGCATGCAGGGGTGGCCGTCCTGGTGGGACTCCAGCTCCAGGTGGTCCAGGTCGGCCAGTTCGGCGGCGGGCAGGTCGCGGGATATGACGTGGGCCTCGGCGCGGCGGGTCGCGGTCAGCTCGCGCAGCACCTCGGCGGTGGTCGGGCCGTCCCAGCCCAGCACCGAGCGGGCGTCGAGCAGCAGCCGCTCCGGGCCGGCCTCCTCACCCTCCTCCTCTCCCGTGACGCCGCCGGGCGCGGGCCGGCGGCGCAGGGTGCCGGGGACCAGGCGCCAGGTGCCGAAGGAGCCGCGGGCGGCGCGGAACGTCCAGCACACCCCGCCGCCCAGGTCCAGCCGGTACGCGTCGGGGGAGGCGGCGGGGTCGGGTTCGGGGACGAGCAGCTCCTCGTAGGCGAACTCCTCGACGGCCCTGGTCAGCAGTCTGCGCCCGGCCTCCCGCCAGGCTTCGCGGGGGACGGTGCTCACCGGGCCGCCTCCCCGGCGCGTGCCCCGGCCTCGCGCGCCCCGGGCTCGCGCGCCCCGGTCTCGGGCGCGCCGAAGGTCGTCCAGGCCGCCCGGTCGGGCACGGGCAGTACGGTGCGCCCGGCGGCGGAGTTGAGGATCACCGCCGCCCGCCAGGCCCCCAGGGTGAGGTCGGGCGCGCCCACGCCGTGGGTGTGCATCTCGGCGTTCTGCACGTACAGCGCGCCGGTGACGCTCTCGTCGAGCGCGACGCGGTAGTCGCCGCCGACGCGGTAGCGGCCGCGCGCGTCCCAGTCGACGAGCTTGTCCAGCGGGTCCAGGCAGGCCGGGCGCACGGCGGCGTAGCCGGTGGCCGCGACGACCGCCGAGGTGCGCACCTCGAACTCCGTGCCCTGCCCGGTGTGGCGGCAGCCCAGTACGTAGCCGCGGCCCTCGGAGTCCTCCACGGGGCGCACGGCGGTGATCTCCACGCCCGGATGGAGGTCGGCGCGCGGCCGGCCGCCGCCGATGGTCCGCTCGTACAGCTCGTCGTGGATCTCGCCGAGGGTGTGCTCGCTGACGCCCTTGTAGAGCTGCCACTGCTCGCGCACCAGCCGGTCGCGGACGGTCTCGGGCAGGGTGCGGAAGTAGCGCACGTAGTCCGGGGTGAAGTGCTCCAGGCCGATCTTGGAGTACTCCATGGGCGCGAACGCCGGGGTGCGCGCCAGCCAGCGCACGTACGGGCCGCCGCGCCCCTCGCCGTCCTGGTGCCGCAGCAGGTCGAGCACGACCTCGGCGCCGGACTGCCCCGCCCCGACCACCGTCACGTCGTCCCTCCCGGCGAGGGCGGCGCGGTGGGTGCGGTAGTCGGCGCTGTGCAGTACGCGCCCGGCGTGCGCGGGCGAGAGCAGGGGGCGCAGGGGCTCGGGCACGACCGGGGTGGTGCCGACGCCGAGCACGACCCGCCGGGCCAGTACGCGCTCCTCCCGGCCGCCGTCCCGGCCCCCGCCGGAAGGCGCGCCGGAGGGCCGGTGGGTGACGGCGAACGCCTCGGCCGAGGCGTCCCACTCCACCGCCGTCACATCCGCGCCGAAGCGGCACGAGGGCAGGCGATCGGCGACCCAGCGGCAGTAGTGGTCGTACTCGCGGCGCGGGATGTGGAAGCGCTCGGAGAAGAAGAACGGGAACAGCCGCCCGTGCTCGCGCAGGTAGTTCAGGTACGACCAGCGGCTGGTGGGGTCGGCCATCGTCACCAGGTCGGCCATGAAGGGCACCTGCAGGACGGTGCCCTCCAGCAGCAGGCCGGGGTGCCAGGAGAAGGCGGGGCGGCGGTCCAGGAAGAGGGTGTCCAGTCCCGGCACGCCGTCGCAGAGCGCGGCCAGGGAGAGGTTGAACGGGCCGATGCCGACGCCGACGAGGTCGTACACGCCGTGCGGCGGGGTGGAGTGGTCGGTCACCGCTGTGCCTCCGCGAGGGGGTTGGGAAGGTCGATGTAGACGGACTGGGTGTGGACGTCGCCGACCAGTTCGTCGAGCCCGTCCACGCAGGTCAGGAAGTTGGCCTTGCAGCGCAGCGACGGGGCGTCCAGCAGCAGCTCCAGCAGGCCCTTGGCGCCGGGCTCGGCGGCGCGCAGCCGCTCCAGCGCGCCGCGCAGCACGCGCAGCAGGCGCTCCTCGCGGGCCAGGCCGAACGAGCCGAACGCGCCCACCAGGCCCAGCAGGTTGCTGATCCCCAGGTAGTAGGCGACGCGCTCGTCGACGAAGGAGTCCTCGAAGACCAGCTCCACCCCCTCGTACAGGCCCGGCACCAGCCGCTCCAGCGAGGCGGCGCGGGAGGCGGCGACGTAGTAGCCCTGGCTGTCGCGGTAGCGGCCCGCCACCGGCAGCCCGTCGGCGCCCAGCACCACCAGGGTGTTCTGGTGGTGCGGCTCCAGCGCGATCCCGTGGTGGGCCTGGAGGCGGATCAGGGGGACGGCCAGCACGTCGAGGTAGCGCAGCAGCCAGCGCTCGGACGCCTCGGCGGTGGGGACGCCGTGGGCGCGGGCGGCCCGCTCCACGGCCTCGCACAGCGCGGAGCGGTACGGCGGCGGGGAGCCGTCGCCGGGGCCGGTGCGCTCGGCCAGCAGACCGGCCACGCACAGCGCCTCGCCGGTCCCGCCGCCGGTCCCGCCGCCGGTGCCCCGGAAGGGGTTGTCGCGTATCGCCGTCTCCAGGCCCGTCTCCGGCCCCGCTTCCGGGGAGCCCTCGCCGCGGCCCACCGACACCCAGGCGAAGTCGCGCAGGATGCCGAACTCCGGGTGCTCGGCGCGCAGCCACCCGCCCGGCCCGGGACGGTCCGGTGATCCGGCGGCCAGCAGCCGCGCGGCCCGCACCCCCAGCCGCAGCTCGCCGCGGAGGTTGTTGCGGCGGGAGTTGGTGATCCGCATGCCGAGCGACAGCTTCAGCATCGCCTCCGCGTCCGGCCGGTGCACCGTCCGCAGCGAGGAGGTGGGGTACCAGGCGGGACCGGCCGGCCCCAGCGGGCGCAGCAGCCCGGCCTCCAGCAGCGCGGCGGTCTCCGGGCGGCGTACGGCCTCGCGGGCCTGCCAGGGGTGGGCGGGCACCGGCACCGTGCCGGCGGGCACCTCCACACCGGCCGCCAGGGACCGCAGCAGCTCGGCGACGGGGCGGCCGTCCGCGCTCTCGCCGACGACCGCGTCCGGGTGCGCGGCGAACCAGTGCAGCGGGAAGGAGCCGCGCAACTCCGGTGAGTACGCCTGAAGTTCGGCGTCCGACGCCTCCCCGCGGCTCTTGGGCGCGGGGTGGAGGGGATGGCCCAGCAGCAGCGCCTGCTCGGCGTCCAGGAACGGTGTCGGGCCGGCCGTGCCCGGGGCTTCCGCGCGGCGCCGGGCCAGATGGACGGCGGTACGGCGGGCCGAGTCCAGCACCCGGGCCACCGCGTCGCCGCCGTCCAGGAGGGAGCGGCCGCGCCGCAGCGCGTACTCCCGGACCAGCCCCGCCGCCGCCAGCGCGATGTCGGCCGGCAGGCTGCCGCCCTGCTCGGAGGTGACCACGCGCACCTCGCCGAAGCGGTGCCAGCCGGCCGCGGACCGGTAGCGCACCGGGACGCGCAGCGTCATCCTGCTCAGCGGCAGCACCAGATGCAGCGACTGCCCGGCGGCCGGCACCTCGGTGCCGGTCTCGCGGACGTACGCGCGCAGCAGCCGCTCGGCCGCGGCGGCGCCGGCGGCGCGCTGCGGATCGGGATGGTCGAGCGGGTCGGGGCCGTACGGGTGACCGCCGTACGGGCCGGGGCCGTACGGGCGGCCGTCGGGCGCGGGCGGGTTTCCGCCCAGCGGGTCCGGGCTCACAGGGACTCCTCCCCGGCCTGTTCGCCGGCCTCCTCATGGGCCCGCTCCTCCGCCAGGCCCGCCTCGGCGACCGCGTCCAGCAGCCGCTCGACGTCGGAGGGCGTCGCGTGCGGGTTGAGCAGGGTGAGCTTCAGCCGCACCCGGCCCGGCCCCTCGCCCGGCAGCTCGGTGCGGCCGACAACCGCACGGCCCTCGCGCAGCAGCCTGCGCCGCAGGGCGGCGTTGATCCGGTCGATCCGCTCGGGATCGCTGTGCTCGGGATCGCTGTGCCCGCGCGGCACGTAGCGGAAGAGGAACGCCGTCAGCACCGGGTCGGCGTGCAGCTCCAGCCGGGGGTGGGCG
Source organism: Streptomyces sp. ICN903 (assembly GCF_022015835.1). NCBI lineage: Bacteria > Bacillati > Actinomycetota > Actinomycetes > Kitasatosporales > Streptomycetaceae > Streptomyces > Streptomyces sp. ICN903. Next base: position 29,235 of record NZ_JAKMAY010000019.1, read on the forward strand.
CGTACCGCCGCCGCCCCGGCCAGCGCGAGGTCGTGGCAGGCGTCCACCAGCCGTCCCAGGCCCTCGCGGCCCAGGGTGCGCAGGGTGACGGCGATGGAGAAGCCGTCCGCGCGGCGGGTGGTGCGCAGCGACAGGCCGAGCAGGCTGGGGTAGCCGGCCTCCTCGTCGTCGCGCGGATTGAGGTAGACCGCGCGGCGGGCCAGCGAGGCGTACGTCCGCGCGCGCCGGACGAGGAAGACGCCCGCCGCGACCGGCTGCCAGCCCAGCTTGTGCCAGTCCAGGGAGACCGAGTCGGCCAGCTCGACGCCGTCCAGCAGCGGGGCCAGGCGGTCCGACAGCAGCGCGCCGCCGCCGTAGGCCGCGTCCACGTGGTACCAGGCGCCGTACTCGGCGGCCAGGCGCGCGCACTCGGGCAGCGGGTCGACCGTGCCGGTGTCGGTCGTCCCGGCGGTGGCGACGACGGCGACGGGCAGTTCGCCGGCGTCCGCGCACCGCTCCAGGGCGCCGGCCAGCGCGCCGGGGTCCATGCGCTGGGCGTGGTCGATGCCGACGGGCACCACCGCGTCCTCGCCCAGGCCCAGCAGCGCGGCGGCGCGCTGTACGGAGAAGTGCGCGGCGGCGGAGGTGAACACGCGGGGGCGCGGGCCGCCCCGCGGCACGCCCTCCAGTTCGACCTGCCGCCCCGACGCGCGCCCCATCACCCGGTCGCGGGCCAGCATCAGGCCCATCAGGTTGGACTCGGTGCCGCCGGAGGTCAGCACCCCGGCCGCCTCCTCGCCGTACCCCACCAGCCCGGCCAGCTCCGCCAGCAGCAGCGTCTCCAGGGTGGTGGCGGCCGGCGCCTGGTCCCAGGAGTCCTGCGAGGGGTTGAGGGCGGATACGGCCAGGTCGGCGGCGACGGCGACGGCCAGCGGCGGGCAGTGCAGATGGGCCGCGCACAGCGGATCGGCCGGATCGGCGCTGCCGTACGCCAGCAACGAGGTCAGCCGGGGCAGCGCCTCCTCGCCGCGGGCCGCCGCGTACTCCCCGGCGACGCGCGCGGCCAGCTCGCCGGGTTCGAGCGCCGGTACGGGGCCGCCGCGCCGGGCCGCGCCCTCCTCCAGCGCCGCGAGCGCGGCGCGCAGCAGCGGCTCCAGGGCGCCGGGGCCGTCCACGGAGCCGGACAGCGGGGCGGTGCCGGGCGGCTCCGTACCGGTGCGGGCGGCGGACGCCAGCAACCCGTCGACGAGTGCGCGCAGCGCCTCGGCCCGGCCGCCGCCGTCCCGGGCACCCGGCACGTCCGGCGCCGGGGAACCCGCCTCCGCCGCGCGGACGCGGCCCGTCACGCCGGCCGCCCGGTGGGCGCGGCGGCGGAGCCGGGGGCCGCGGAGCCGGCGGCCCCGGCGGCCGGTGTCGGAGGTGCGGTGGGCACGGTCATGGCGTTGTCGCTCCGTTACTGCGTCGCTCCGTCGGGAGGAAGGCTTCGGCGGTACGGCCCGGCGGCCGTCTCCGGGGGCGGTCGGTGGTCACAGCAGGTGGCGTTCCGCGACGGGATGGCCGAGGAAGCCGTGCATCGCGAACTCCCAGCCGTAGGAGCCCGCGTAGGGGAAAACGACCAGATCCCCCGCTCGGACTCGGTCCACCCGCACATCGCGCAGCAGGGTGTCCTCCGGAGTGCACAGCTCGCCGACGACGGTGACGCGCGTACCGGCCGCCTCCGGGCGCGGCAGGCCGTCGGGCCAGCGGTCGACGGGCAGGACGGCGATGTTGTGCACCAGGTCCCAGGAGGTGGGGAGCTGGAAGTGGTTGATGCCGCCGCGCAGCACGGCGAAGGCGGTGCCGTAGCTGTGCTTGACGTCGGTGACCTCGGCCGCGTACCAGCCGCAGTCGGCCACCAGGAAGCGGCCCGGCTCCAGGACCACCCGCACCCCCGGGGGCGGCTCGCACTCCGCGACCAGCTCGCCGAAGCGGGAGACGTCGAAGGGCCGCTCGCCCGCGAGCTCCTCGAAGGCCACGCCTATGCCGCCGCCGACGTCCACCATGCGCAGGTCCACACCGTGCCTCCGGGCGGTCGCCGCACTCCACTCCACACAACGGCGCAGGTGGGCGGCCTGGGATTCGGCGTCGAGGTTGTTGGAGGCGGCGTGGACGTGGAAGCCGGTGACGTCCAGGCCCGGCAGCCGCAGCGCCTGCTCCAGCACCCCGGGCACATCGGGCTCGGGCACCCCGAACTGCGACGGCCGCCCGCCCATGCGCAGCGAACCGGAGGCCCGCGCCGAGACGGGCCCGGCGGCGGGGTTGACGCGCAGCGCCACCCGGGCGGTGGTGCCCTCGGCGGTGGCGATATGGCTGACGCGGTGCAGCTCCAGCAGGCTCTCGGCGTTGATCGCCTCGACCCCGGCGCGCACCAGGGCGGTCAGCACGGGCACGGACTTGGCGGGCCCGGCGGCGACGACGGGGACCGGGGAGGCGGGGGAGTCCGGCGTGCCTCCGAGGCCGTCCCGCTCCCGCAGCGCGGCCAGGGCCAGCTCCAGCTCGGTGCGGGAGGCGACCTCGAAGCCGTCCACGTACGGGGCCAGCGCCCGTACGACGCCGGGGAAGGAGTTGGCCTTCACCGCGTAGTGGACGGCCGCCCACCCGGGCAGCGCGGCGCGCAGCTCGCGGGCGCGCGCGGCGGCGGCCCGGCCGTCGTAGAGGTAGGCGGAGACGGGCGCCTCGCCCTCCGCCAGTTCCAGCAGGCGTCGGCGGACCGGCTCGGGCAGGACCTCGGCGGGGTAGGCGGAGCGCGGGGCGGCGGAGGGCGGGAGAACGATGGACACGGGCTCTACCTCGCTGGTGCGGCACGGTCGGGGAGGCGGTGCGGTCGTCCGGTGCGCGGCGTCAGCCGCCGTCGGAAGCGCTCATGTCCCCTCCCTCCGGGTGCTTGCCCGGGCCGCCTGAACGACCGTCAAATTAGGTGAGGCTAACCTAATGGTTTCTCTCCGCTCGTCCAAGAGCGCCGCGCGGCGCACGGGCGCTCGTACCCCGCTTCCCGCGCGGGCGCCCGCGCACGCGCGCCGAAGACGCCGAAGACGTCGAATCCCTTACCAGCCGGAGCGTTTGTAGTCCTGGGCGGCGGTCACCGGTCGGGGCCGAGGGGAACACGAAGCAGGGCGTAATACGCGTCATACAATGCATTCATGGCCAAGACGAGGATCAGCATCAGCCTGGACAGCGAGCATGCCGAGCGCATCAGGGCCCATGCCGAGCGTGCGGGGATGGACGTCTCCGCCTACCTGGTCAACGCCGCCACGCGGCAGATGGCGGAGACCGAGGCTATAGAGGCCCAGTTCTCCCACATCGACGCGGTGATCGCCGCGGCCGAGGCGGAGGCCGCCGAACTGCCCGCGCCTCCCGAGCCCGGCGACGACGATCTCACCGAGGCGGAGCGGCGGGAGGTGCGTGAAGCCGTGGGGCTTGTTCTCGGGGGCGACGCGACCACCGGGGCGGACAGTTCCCCCGGGAACGCGGCGTGACCGCACGGGTGCCGGTGTACGACACCGGAATGCTCATCGCGCTGGCCGACCGCAAGGCGAAGGCGGCACGCCTTCACGCCGCCATGGGGGAGGCGCCGCACCGGGCCGTGGTACCCGGCCCGGTGCTGGCTCAGGTGTGGCGGCCCAGTCCGGCGACGGTCCACGCGCTGGCTTCGGCGCTGAAGGGCTGTACGGTCCCGCAGGCGCGCGGTTCTGAGCCGGCTATGCGTCCCACCGAGGTCGGTCAGACGGCGTGCATCACCTGCGCGACGGGACCGGATCTCGCCGACTGGCAGCGTATCGGCGCGGCACTGGGGAAGGCGGAACTCCCGCCGAGGAAGCGTCCGGACGCGGTGGACGCGCTGGTGGCGCTGTCGGCCGTCCGGCACGGCAGTGCGGTGGTCTTCACCAGTGACCCTGGCGATATCGAGGCGTATCTCCAGGTGATGAACGCCCATGATGTCCATATCGTTCCGGTCTGAGGTGGTCCTGTGTCCCGTGGCGGCGCCCGGGCGGCCCCGCCGCACCGTTTTCCGGCCGCCGGGCCGGGGTACCCGGGGCACCCCGGGAGGAATCCGCGGCCGAGGCGTGTCACGCTTGAAGTCCGCCACGTCGACGAAGACGCCGAGCACCCGATCTCCATGGGGGTGCTCGGCGTCATGCGTTTCACGGGTTCCGCAGGGGTCAGCGGAACCGGCGGAACAACAGGAGCCGCACCTTCTAGGAGTACGCGTGATCGAGAAGATCTACGACCGGATACTGCACCGCAATCCCGGCGAGAAGGAGTTCCACCAGGCCGTGTGGGAGGTCCTGGAATCCCTCGAACCGGTCTTCGCCCGGCGCCCCGAGCTGCTGGACGAATCTCTCATCGAGCGCCTGTGCGAGCCTGAGCGGCAGATCATCTTCCGCGTCCCGTGGAGCGACGACTCCGGGAAGACCCACGTCAACCGCGGTTTCCGGGTGGAGTTCAACAGCGCCCTCGGCCCGTACAAGGGCGGTCTGCGCTTCCACCCGTCCGTCAACCTGGGGGTCATCAAGTTCCTGGGCTTCGAGCAGACCTTCAAGAACGCCCTGACCGGCATGCCGATCGGCGGAGGCAAGGGCGGCAGCGACTTCGACCCCAAGGGCAAGTCGGACGCGGAGGTCATGCGCTTCTGCCAGTCCTTCATGACCGAGCTGTACCGCCACCTGGGTGAGTACACGGACATCCCGGCGGGCGACATCGGGGTCGGCGGCCGCGAGATCGGCTACCTCTTCGGCCAGTACCGCCGGATCACCAACCGCTGGGAGGCCGGCGTCCTGACCGGCAAGGGCGTCCTGTGGGGCGGGTCGCAGGCCCGTACCGAGGCCACCGGCTACGGCCTGGTCGTCTTCACCGAGGAGATGCTCAAGACGCGCGGCGAGACCCTGGAGGGCAAGCGCGTGGTCGTCTCCGGCTCCGGCAACGTGGCCATCTACGCCATGGAGAAGGCGCGGCAGCTCGGCGCCGTCCCGATCGCCTGCTCCGACTCCGGCGGCTACGTCGTGGCGGAGAAGGGCATCGATCTGGAGCTGCTGAAGCAGGTCAAGCTCGACGAGCGCGGCCGGCTGTCCGAGTACGCCGAGCGCGGCGGGGCGCGCTTCGTCCCCGGCGGCCGGGTCTGGGAGGTGCCGTGCGAGGTGGCGCTGCCCTCGGCCACCCAGAACGAGCTGGACGAGAAGGACGCCGCGACGCTGGTGCGCAACGGCGTGCAGGCGGTCGGAGAGGGCGCGAACATGCCCACCACCCCGGGGGGCGTGCGCGTGCTGCGCGAGGCCGACGTGCTGTTCGGCCCCGGCAAGGCGGCCAACGCCGGCGGTGTGGCCACCAGCGCCCTGGAGATGCAGCAGAACGCCTCGCGCGACTCGTGGTCCTTCGAGCACACCGAGGCCCGGCTGACCGAGATCATGCGGCACATCCACAACCTGTGCCACACCACCGCCGAGCGCTACGACCGCCCCGGCGACTACGTGGCCGGCGCCAACATCGCCGGCTTCGAGCTGGTGGAGCAGGGCATGGTGGCGCAGGGCCTGATCTAGCCGGCACGGCGGGCGTCCCGGCGCCGGGCGCCGGGGGCGGCGGAGGAACGGTTCGTCGCCCCCGGCGCCCGTCCGGGCACCACGGCAGGACGCGCTACAGCAGGGCGCCCAGGGCGGCGAGCAGGACGGAGGCGGCGACGACCGTGCCGTTGACCGCCGCCAGGCGGGCCGGGGAGACGCGGCGGGCCAGCCGGGTGCCGGCCAGCAGCCCGGCGAGCTGCGGCGGCAGGCACACCGCTGCCAGCAGCAGCGCGTCCGCGACCTGTGCGTCGTCGCCGACGGCGAGGAACGTGGCGACCCGCACCACGGCCGCCACCAGCAGGACTCGCGTCACCACGGCCCTGAGGTCGTGCGGGGTCAGGACGCGCTGGAGGTGGACGACGAGCGGCGGCCCGCCGATGCCGGTGAGGCCGCCGACGAACCCGGCCAGCAGTCCGGCCGCCCCGTCACGGGCGTCCAGCGGCCGGGACTCGCCCACCGGGCCCCGCCGCCCGGCGTCCACCACCGCCGCCAGGCCGGCGAGCACCGCCAGCACCAGGGCGGCGGCGGCCACGGCCTCGGGTACACGGGTCAGGGCCACCACCCCGGCGGCCGTCCCCGCCGCCATGAACGCGCCGGTCAGCAGGCCCTCCCGGCCCCGGCGGACGCTCCGGTCCGCGGCGGTGAGCGCCGCGCCGGAGGTGGCGTCCAGGACCCCGGAGGCGGCCACCGCGGTCGGCTGGCCGAACAGCAGCGAAGCCACCGGGACGAACAGCGTCGCGGGCCCGAAGCCGGTGAGGCCCTTGAGGCCGTGGGCGACCACGGCCAGGAGGGCGACGGCCGCGAGCTGCTCCGGGCCGATGCTCACGCGTGGAGCCGGTCGAGGAAGGCCAGGAGGTTGGCCCTGGTGCGCTCCGCCCGCTCCTCCACCGTCAGCGACTCCTCCAGGCGTCCGCCGCCGTCGGGGACCTTCCTGCCGCGCACGTACAGCGAGCAGGCCAGATCGGCGCACATGTACAGCCCGACCGAGTCGCCCTCGCGCCCGGCCCGGCCGGCCTTGGGCGCGGCCATCAGGGCCACGCCGTCGGCCGGGTGCGTGGTCAGGCACAGCGAGCACATGCCGCCGCCGGGGCGGGTGCGGCCCGGCTGCCGGGCGGGGGAGCGGAGCGCCACGCCCGTGAGCAGGCCGCCGCGTTCGACGACGACACACCGGCGGCCGGGGGTGGCGGGGTCGCGCCATCCGAGGAAGTCCAGGTCGTCCCAGGGCTGTTCGGTCAGGTCGCGCGGCAGCGCCATGCGTTTGGCCTCGCCCTTGGAGCAGTTGACGAACGACGCGCGGATGTCCTTCTCGGTCACGGGCCTCATGGCGGGCAGCCAACCACTCGCGGGGAATCTCAGGCAAAAGGTTAATACTCACGGGGTCACCCGGCGTTGGCGCGGTCCGGCGCCGCGGGCGGGCACCGCGGGCGGGCACCGCGCGCGGGGGCCGGCTGACGGCACGTCACGAAGGTTGCGGAGCGGGGCGGGCGAGGCGGCGGGCGTGCGCGTGTCTGAACGGCTAAAGGTCCGAAATGATCCAGAATGATGGAAAGTGCTCCATGTTGACCATAGTTGTCCCGTTGCCGAGGAGCGTGGCATGCATGTTCGCGAAGGGCTCCCCGACCAGCCCACCCGCGTCGGCCGCATCGACTGGCCCAAGGAAGGCGACAACGGTACGCACCTGCGCCTGAGGAGCGGGCACGTCGTCGTCTTCGACCGGCAGCCCTGGCGGATCCTGGAGATCGACGAGTACCGGGACCACCCCTGGCCCCTCTCCTACGAGCAGGCCTGGCGCGAGCACCTCGAACTGTGGCGGCACTCGGAGGATCTGCGCCGGATGAACGGGCGGCTGAACGCGCAGCCCCCCGAGCGGGCCGACTTCTACAAGCGGCCCGTGGTGCTGGTCCTGCGCAACGAGAACTACCCGCGCTCCGCGCCCAAGCACTGGTGCGCGCCCATCAGCCACGGCTGGCAGGTCCTGCCGGAGCACTACGCGGTCTGCCGCACCTGCGGCGAACTGCCGCCCTGCGGCAACGGGGAGTACCGCGGCGAGATCGGCCCCCGCGCCGCCGCGCAGAAGGAGGGCGCGGGACTGTGCGTGCCGGCCGGCTGCTGCATCGGCTGCGCGGAACCCATCAAGCCCCGCATGCGGACGGTGCGCTTCCCCGGCCCCAACCTCTGGTACCCCGACCTGGGCGAGGGCAGCGCGATCTTCCACGCCCGCACCGCCTGCGCGGACCAGGTCGAGTGCTACCGGCTGCAGTGGAAGGCCGAGCACGTGCCCACCGCGCCGCAGCCGACGGCGCCGCTGTGGTCCCCGGGGGCCGCCGAGAACGTACTGCCGCCGCAGACCCGGCTCTCGCCGGACGCGTCGAGGTCCGCCGGGGGATGGAACGCCCCGGCGGCCGGCGGCAGCGGTGCGGGTGCGGGTGCGGGTACGGGCGCGGCGGAGGCCGCCCCCGCAGTGCCCGCCGCACCTGCCCCGCCTTCCGCACCGCCTTCCGCACCCCAGACTGATCCCCAGGC
>NZ_JAKMAY010000190.1:0-11442 GCF_022015835.1 Streptomyces sp. ICN903
CCCCCTCTCCGCCCCGACCCGGCACCGGCCTCTGTCCCGGCCCGGTCCCGGCCCCGATTCCACCCCATCGGAGGGCCGCGCGGCGCGTTGGGCACCCTCCCCGCGCGACCCCAAATAGCGTCCAGTAGGGTTTGGTCCGCATAAACATCCAAACCCCTGCCCGCGCCAGGGCCGGCGCCCGACCACACACGGCCGAGCCCGGGCCGAGCGGGCGAGACTCTCGGGAAGGCGCTACGTGAGTCCCAACGGCTCCGACCGCTCGTCGCGGCGCCCGATGCGGCGGAAGCTGCCGCAGGCGCTTGCTGCGGGCCTGGTCCTGGCGACCGCCACCGGTTGCACATACAAGGACTTCCCCCGCCTCGGCATGCCCACCCCGGTCACGGAGGAGGCGCCGCGGATCCTCTCCCTGTGGCAGGGCTCGTGGGCGGCAGCGCTCGCGGTGGGCGTCCTGGTGTGGGGCCTGATCCTGTGGTGCGTCATCGTCTACCGGCGTACCAGGACCAAGGTCGAGGTACCTCCGCAGACCCGGTACAACATGCCCATCGAGGCGTTGTACACGGTGGTTCCGCTCATCATCATCTCGGTGCTGTTCTACTTCACGGCCCGTGACGAGACCAAGCTCCTGGAGCTTTCCGAGAAGCCGGACCACGTGATCAACGTGGTCGGCTACCAGTGGAGCTGGGGCTTCAACTACCTGGAGGACGTGGACGGCGACGCCTCCACGTCCAACACGGACGCCGACGAGCTCTCCGGCATCCCCGCCGACATGCTCAAGGCCGTCCCGGAGGGTGCCGAGGGCGTCTACACGGTGGGCACGCCGGGCGACCGGAACCCGCAGACCGGCAACCCCGGCCCGACGCTGTGGCTGCCCAAGGGCGAGAAGGTCCGGTTCATCCTGACCTCGCGCGACGTCATCCACTCCTTCTGGGTCGTGCCGTTCCTGTTCAAGCAGGACGTCATCCCCGGTCACACCAACCAGTTCGAGGTGACCCCCGAGAAGGAGGGCACCTTCCTGGGCAAGTGCGCCGAGCTGTGCGGCGTCGACCACGCCCGGATGCTGTTCAACGTGAAGGTCGTCTCCCCGGAGCGCTACCAGCAGCACCTGGAGGAACTGGCGGAGAAGGGCCAGACCGGCTACATCCCGGCGGGCGGAGCCCGCCAAGAACGAGAAGGCCAGTAACCCGTGAGCATCCTCAACGAATCCCAGGGTGCCGCCGCAACGTCGGACCAGCCGGCGGCGACCCCCGCGCCCCTGCGCCGCAGCCGGCGCGGCAACCGTGTGATCCAGTGGCTGACCACCACCGACCACAAGACGATCGGCACGCTCTACCTGGTCACCTCGTTCTTCTTCTTCTGCATCGGCGGCGTGCTGGCGCTGGTCATGCGTGCCGAGCTGGCCCGTCCGGGCCTGCAGGTCATGTCGAACGAGCAGTTCAACCAGGCGTTCACCATGCATGGCACGATCATGCTGCTGATGTTCGCCACCCCGCTGTTCGCCGGCTTCGCGAACTGGATCATGCCGCTGCAGATCGGCGCGCCCGACGTGGCCTTCCCGCGGCTGAACATGTTCGCCTACTGGCTCTACCTCTTCGGCTCGCTGATCGCGGTCGGCGGCTTCCTCACCCCGAACGGCGCCGCCAGCTTCGGCTGGTTCGCCTACACCCCGCTGAGCGACGCCGTCCACAGCCCCGGTGTCGGCGGCGACATGTGGATCATGGGCCTGGCCTTCTCCGGCTTCGGCACGATCCTGGGCGCGGTCAACTTCATCACCACGATCATCTGCATGCGCGCCCCCGGCATGACGATGTTCCGGATGCCGATCTTCACCTGGAACGTGCTGCTGACCGGTGTCCTGGTCCTGCTGGCCTTCCCGGTGCTGGCCGCCGCGCTCTTCGCGCTGGAGGCCGACCGCAAGTTCGGCTCGCACATCTTCGACCCGTCCAACGGCGGCGCGCTGCTGTGGCAGCACCTGTTCTGGTTCTTCGGCCACCCCGAGGTCTACATCATCGCGCTGCCGTTCTTCGGCATCGTCTCCGAGATCATCCCGGTCTTCAGCCGCAAGCCGATCTTCGGCTACATCGGCCTGGTGGCCGCGACGATCGCGATCGCGGGTCTGTCGATCACCGTGTGGGCGCACCACATGTACGTCACCGGCGGTGTGCTGCTGCCGTTCTTCGCCTTCATGACGTTCCTGATCGCGGTGCCCACCGGCGTGAAGTTCTTCAACTGGCTGGGCACGATGTGGAAGGGCTCGCTGAGCTTCGAGACGCCGATGCTGTGGACGATCGGCTTCCTGATCACCTTCCTCTTCGGCGGTCTGACCGGCGTCATCCTGGCCTCCCCGCCGCTGGACTTCCACGTCTCCGACAGCTACTTCGTGGTGGCGCACTTCCACTACGTGGTCTTCGGCACGGTCGTCTTCGCGATGTTCGCCGGCTTCCACTTCTGGTGGCCGAAGTTCACCGGGAAGATGCTCGACGAGCGGCTCGGCAAGATCACCTTCTGGACGCTGTTCATCGGCTTCCACGGCACCTTCCTGGTCCAGCACTGGCTGGGCGCGGAGGGCATGCCGCGCCGGTACCCCGACTACCTGGCGGCCGACGGCTTCACCGCGCTGAACACCGTCTCGACGATCAGCTCGTTCCTGCTGGGCATGTCGCTGCTGCCGTTCTTCTACAACGTCTGGAAGACGGCGAAGTACGCGCCGAAGGTCGCCGTGGACGACCCGTGGGGCTACGGCCGCTCGCTGGAGTGGGCGACCTCCTGCCCGCCGCCGCGGCACAACTTCGTCTCCCTGCCGCGGATCCGCTCCGAGTCCCCGGCGTTCGACCTGCACCACCCGGAGATCGCGGCCCTCGACCAGCTCGAGAACACCGAAGGTCCCGAGGGCCCGGCCCTCTCCGGTGCCAAGGAGGCCGGCAAGTGAAGATCCAGGGACGCATGTTCATCTGGCTGTCGGTCTTCATCCTGGCCGTCGCCGTCATCTACGGCTTCTGGGCCAAGGAGCCGGTCGGCACCACCGCGCTCTTCATGGCCTTCGGCCTGTCGATCATGGTCGGCTACTACCTGGCCTTCACCGCCAGGCGGGTGGACACCGGGGCGCAGGACAACAAGGACGCGGACGTCGCCGACGACGCCGGCGAGCTGGGCTTCTTCAGCCCGCACAGCTGGCAGCCGCTCGTCCTGGCCGTGGGCGGGGCGTTCGCCTTCCTCGGCGTGGCCATCGGCTGGTGGCTGGTGTACATCTCCGCGCCGCTGCTGCTCATCGGCCTCTTCGGCTGGGTCCTGGAGTACTACCACGGCGAGAACCAGAACCAGTGAACCGGTAGGGAACCAGTAGCCCTACCCCCTCACGAACGGGTCATCTCCGGACACGCTCCGGAGATGACCCGTTCGTACGTATCCGGCTCGTCCGTTCCGAGCAGCGTTCCTACCGTGGCAGCATGAGTCGTGGATCACGCAGGACGGCAATGGTCTGCTTCCTGGTACTCGCGCCGCTCGCGGTGGGACCCGCCGCGTGCAGCAGCGCCGAGCGGCCTCAGGACGCGGCCCCCTACGACGCCACCGCGCACGTCTCGCTGAACGCCGGCGAGGACGGCCGTGCCGCGGACCCGGACAAGCCCCTGGAGATCACCGCCCGCGACGGCAGCCGCATCACGGACGTCCGCGCGGTCGATGCGGCGGGCCGCCGCCTGGAGGGCGGGCTGACCGCCGACGGCTCCCGCTGGCGCAGCGACACCCCGCCGGCCGGGGGCATGCGCTACACCGTCGTCGTCAGCACCGAGCGCGGCGACGGCTCCCAGGGCCGCCGCACCGCCGAGCTCACCACCCGGCCGGCGACCGGCGGCAAGGGGCTGGAGGTGGACCTCGGGCCGGACAACGGCACCTACGGCGTCGGCCAGCCCATCACCGCCGAACTCAGCCGCCCGGTCGGGGACGCCCGTCAGCGCGCGATCGTGGAACGCGCGCTGACGGTGGAGTCCTCGCCCGCCGTCGAGGGGTCCTGGCGCTGGATGGACGACCGCACGCTCCACTACCGCCCGCGCTCCTACTGGCCCGCGCACGCCACCGTCGAGGTGCGCGGCAGCCTGGAGGGTGTGTGGATCAGGAACGGGCTGCGCGGCGGGAAGACGGAACCGGTGCGCATCCGGACCGGAGACCGCGTCGAGGCCGTCGTGGACATCGACGACACGAAGATGACCGTCAGGAGGAACGGCGAGGCCGTCCGGTCCATCCCGGTCACCACCGGCAAGCCCGGGTTCCGCACCCGCGAGGGCGTCAAGGTGGTGCTCGGCCGGCAGGCCGCCGTACGCATGACCGGCACCAGCATCGGCATCCCGGCGGGCAGCGCGGAGTCCTACGACCTGGACGTCCAGTGGGCCGTGCAGCTCACCGACAGCGGCGAGTTCGTCCACGCCGCGCCCTGGTCGGCGGCGCACCACGGCAGGGACAACGTCAGCCACGGCTGCACGGGCATGAGCACGGAGAACGCCCGCTGGTTCTTCGACAACGTCCGCCAGGGCGACATCGTCCGGCACGTGGGAGGGGACGGGCCGAGGATGCCGGCCTTCGGCAACGGCCTCGGCGACTGGAACCTCTCCTGGGAGCAGTGGCGCGAGGGCAGCGCACTGAGCTGACCGGCCCGGAAGGAACACAGATCACCCGAAAGAGGCAGGGGCCGCCGCCGGCACCCCGGGTGCCGGCGGCGGCCCCTGCCCGCGGGCGGGCCCTCAGGCGGCCGCGTGCTCGTCGCGGCGCAGCAGTCCGGCCAGGGCGTCGGCCAGGAGCACCGGGTCCACCGGGTGCGCGACGGCGGCCTCCGCCCGGCTCCAGGTCGCCAGCCAGGCGTCCTGCGGGCGGCCGATCAGCAGCAGGACGGGCGGGCAGTCGAAGATCTCGTCCTTGATCTGGCGGCACACGCCCATCCCGCCGGCGGGCACCGCCTCGCCGTCCAGGACGCAGACGTCGATGCCGCCCTCCTCCAGGGCCGTGAGCACGGCGGGAAGCGTGGCGCACTCCACGTACTCGACCCGCGGCACGTCGGCGGCCGGTCGGCGCCCGGCGGCCAGCCGCACCTGCTCGCGGGTGTTGGCGTCGTCGCTGTAGACCAGCACCGTGGCGGTCGGCTGCATGGTTCCTCCGTGTCCTCGGGGACGCCCGCCAAGGGCGTCTCGGGGTGTCTCGGGGTGGCTCAGAGGTCCGCGGGTCCGTGGAGCCACGGACCCGCGGGCCGCGTATGCCGTCGTTGGCGGATGCTACTCCGTCCCGGCCCGTCGCGTCAGGGATCCGGAAGGCCCCGGGATGGGCCGTCTGAGCAGGACATGGGCGGTTGACACACCGAACAGGACCCCCCGAGGTGAGGGCCGGATAAGCGACCGACATAATGTCGGCGTGGCGACAGCAACAGCAGTAGATACCGGGCACGCGCACCCGTCGGTCAACAGGCCGAACCTCACCAGCGTCGGGACCATCATCTGGTTGAGTTCCGAGCTGATGTTCTTCGCGGCCCTCTTCGCGATGTACTTCACCCTCCGGTCGGTGACGGGAGCCGAATACTGGACGGAACGGGCGGACATCCTGAACCTCCCGTTCGCGGCGACGAACACCACGATCCTGGTGCTCTCCTCCCTGACCTGCCAGCTCGGCGTCTTCGCCGCCGAGCGCGGTGACGTGAAGAGGCTGCGCCTGTGGTTCGTGATCACGTTCGTCATGGGTGCGATCTTCATCGGCGGCCAGGTCTTCGAGTACACCGAGCTGGTCCACGAGGGCGTCTCCATCTCCTCGGGGCCGTACGGGTCGGCGTTCTACCTGACCACCGGCTTCCACGGCCTCCACGTGACGGGCGGCCTGATCGCCTTCCTGTTCGTCCTCGGCAGGACGTACATGGCACGGCGCTTCACGCACCACCAGGCCACCGCGGCCATCGTGGTGTCCTATTACTGGCACTTCGTCGATGTCGTCTGGATCGGCCTCTTCGCCACCATCTACCTGATCAAGTGATCAGGCAGTACAGCCAGAAGCATCGACGCAGAAGATCCTGACACCGGGGTAATCCGTGAAAAAGCTCTCCGCACGACGGCGCCATCCGCTGGCGGCGCTCGTCGTCCTACTCTTCGCGCTGGCGGCCACCGGGGGGCTGTACGCCGCGTTCGCCCCCGCGGACGAGGCGAAGGCCGACACCTCGGCCGCGTCCTCGCAGTCTCTCGCCATCGAGGAGGGCGAGAAGCTCTACGCCACCGGCTGCTCCAGTTGCCACGGAACCGGCGGCCAGGGCACGAGTGACGGTCCCAGCCTCGTGGGCGTCGGCGCCGCGGCCGTGGACTTCCAGGTGGGCACCGGCCGCATGCCGGCCCAGTCCCCGGGCGCCCAGGCGCCCAAGAAGCCGCAGGTCTACACGCAGGCGCAGATCGACCAGCTCGCGGCGTACGTCGCCTCGCTGGGCCCCGGTCCGAGCATCCCGACCGAGGAGCAGTACGACCCCGCGGGTGCGAACAGCGCCGCGGGCGGCGAGCTGTTCCGCACCAACTGCGCGCAGTGCCACAACTTCACCGGTGAGGGCGGCGCCCTCACCAACGGCAAGTACGCTCCCTCGCTCGACGGTGTCTCCGACAAGCACATCTACGAGGCGATGCTGACCGGCCCGCAGAACATGCCCGCCTTCCCCGACTCGGTGCTGCCCGAGAAGGAGAAGCGGGAGATCATCGCCTACGTCAACGATGTCCAGGGTGAGGACGAGAAGTCTCCCGGCGGCTTCAAGCTGGGCGGCTTCGGCCCGGTCGCCGAAGGCATGTTCGCGTGGACGATCGTCCTCGCTCTTCTGATCGGCGTCGCCGTGTGGGTCGCGGCGCGTACCGCCAAGGCCAGGAAGTCATGAGTAGCCACACCGGATCCCACGACGTGCCAGACGAGAACCTGCCGGAAGGGCGCGAGAGCACCCACGGCGAGGCGGCGACCAGGGCGCAGAACCCGTTCGCCGACCCGGGGCTGCCGCCCCACGAGCCGCGTGTACAGGACATCGACGAGCGGGCCGCCAAGCGTTCCGAGCGCACCGTCGCCCTGCTGTTCACGGTCTCGATCCTGGCCACCATCGGCTTCATCGCCTCCTACGTGATCTTCCCGATCGACCAGTACGTCTTCATCTGGCCGCTCGGTGAGATCAGCGCCCTGAACTTCTCGCTGGGCATGACGCTGGGCATCGCCCTGTTCTGCATCGGCGCCGGCGCGGTCCACTGGGCCCGCACGCTGATGTCGGACCACGAGCTGATCGGCGAGCGCCACCCGATCGAGGCGGACGAGCCGACCCGTACGCAGGTCCTGGCCGACTTCGCCCAGGGCGCCAAGGAGTCGCAGCTCGGCCGCCGCAAGCTGATCCGCAACACCATGTTCGGCGCGCTGGCCGTGGTGCCGCTGTCCGGCGTGGTGCTGCTGCGCGACCTCGGCCCGCTGCCCGAGGACAAGCTGCGCCACACCGCCTGGGAGAAGGGCAAGCTGCTCGTCAACCAGAACACCGACGAGCCGCTGCGTCCCGAGGACATCACCGTCGGCTCCCTCGTCATGGCCAAGCCCCAGGGGCTGGAGGAGGGCACCCACGAGTTCATGGCGGAGATCGCCAAGGCCGCGGTCATGCTGGTGCGCCTGGAGCCGAAGGACATCAAGGACAAGCAGGAGCTGGACTGGTCCCACGAGGGCATCGTGGCCTACTCCAGGATCTGCACCCACGTCGGCTGCCCCGTCACCCTGTACGAGCAGCAGACCCACCACGTGCTGTGCCCGTGCCACCAGTCGACGTTCGACCTGGCCGACGGCGCGCGTGTGATCTTCGGCCCGGCCGGCCACCCCCTGCCGCAGCTGCGGATCAGTGTCAACGAAGACGGCTACCTCGAGGCGCAGGGCGACTTCGCGGAGCCCGTCGGCCCGAGCTTCTGGGAGCGCGGATGAGTACTGCAGGCGACGCCCCGAAGCGCCGGGGCAAGGCGCCCGCCGGCGAGCGGGTCGCGGACTGGGCCGACGGCCGGCTGGGCATCTACAGCCTGGCCAAGGCCAACATGCGGAAGATCTTTCCGGACCACTGGTCCTTCATGCTCGGAGAGGTCTGCCTCTACAGCTTCATCATCATCATCCTGACCGGTGTCTACCTGACGCTGTTCTTCAACCCGAGCATGGCCGAGGTGGAGTACCACGGCGCCTACGTGCCCATGCAGGGTGTGCACATGTCGCAGGCGTACGCCTCGACCCTGGACATCAGCTTCGACGTCCGCGGCGGTCTGCTCATGCGGCAGATCCACCACTGGGCCGCGCTGGTGTTCCTGGTGGGCATGTTCGTCCACATGATGCGCGTCTTCTTCACCGGCGCGTTCCGCAAGCCGCGCGAGATCAACTGGCTGTTCGGCTTCCTGCTGCTGGTGCTGGGCATGTTCACCGGCTTCACCGGCTACTCCCTGCCGGACGACCTGCTCTCGGGCACCGGTATCCGGTTCATGGAGGGCGCGGTCCTGTCCGTGCCGGTGGTCGGCACCTACATCGCCTTCTTCCTCTTCGGCGGCGAGTTCCCGGGAACGGACATCATCCCGAGGTTCTTCGTGGCCCACGTCCTGCTGCTGCCCGGCATCATGCTGGGCCTGGTGGTGGCCCACCTGATCCTGGTCTTCTACCACAAGCACACCCAGTTCGCCGGTCCCGGACGGACCGAGAAGAACGTCGTCGGCATGCCGCTGCTGCCGGTCTACATGGCCAAGGCGGGAGGCTTCTTCTTCCTGGTCTTCGGCGTCATCTCGGTCATCGCCGCGACGTTCACCATCAACCCGATCTGGGTGCTGGGCCCGTACCGGCCGGACCAGGTGTCCACCAACGCGCAGCCCGACTGGTACATGGGCTTCTCCGAGGGACTGATCCGCGCGATGCCCGCGTGGGAGATGGTGCTGCCCGGCGGCTACACCCTCAACCTGGGCGTGGCCATCCCGCTGGTGGTCATCTTCCCGCTGATCCTGACCTCGATCGCGGTGTACCCGTTCATCGAGTCCTGGATCACCGGAGACAAGCGCGAGCACCACATCCTGGACCGCCCGCGCAACGCCCCGACGCGCACCGCGTTCGGCGCGGCCTGGATCAGCCTGTACTTCCTGCTGCTGGTCGGTGGCGGCAACGACCTGTGGGCGACCCACTTCCACCTGTCGATCAACGCCATCACCTGGTTCGTCCGGATCGGCTTCTTCGTGGTGCCCGTGGTGGTCTTCATCATCACCAAGCGGATCTGCCTGGGTCTGCAGCGGCGCGACCGCGAGAAGGTGCTGCACGGCCGCGAGAGCGGCATCATCAAGCGGCTGCCGCACGGTGAGTTCGTCGAGGTGCACGAGCCGCTCTCCCAGGAGCAGCTGCACACGCTCACCGCGCACGAGCAGTACAAGCCGCTGGAGATCGGCCCGGAGACGGACGAGAACGGCGTACGGCGCAAGATCGGCCCCGTCCAGAAGCTCCGCGCCAGGCTCAGCCAGGGCTACTACGGCGAGGGCAGCCAGGTCCCCAAGCCGACCGCGGAGGAGTTCAAGGAGCTCACCAGCGGCCACGGCCACGGCCACTGAGCCACGGCCGCCGAGTCCGAGTCCGGTACCGGGTGTCGCCACACCCCGGGCCCCGGTCCTCCTTGAGGGAGGGCCGGGGCCCTCGGCGTCGCGGGGGCTGTCCGGACTGCGGGCAGCGGCCGTGGACGCCGCGGCGCGCCGCTAGGCTGGCCGCGGGCCGCCGAGCCGATCCGGCCGCCCCCGCATCCGACCACGCCAGGAGTGATTCCCATGAGCGCTGCTACGACCACCGGAGGCGACACCGTGGCGGCGCGTACCTGGCCGGACGTGCTGAGCGCCCTGCTGGCCGGCGAGGACCTGCCCGCCGGGAGCACCGCCTGGGCGATGGACCAGATCATGCGCGGCGAGGCGACCGACGCCCAGATCGCCGGGTTCGCGGTGGCGCTGCGCGCCAAGGGCGAGACGGTCGACGAGGTCACCGGGCTGGTCCGCGCGATGTACGCGCACGCCAATGTGATCGAGGTGCCCGGCCCGTCCGTCGACATCGTCGGCACCGGCGGCGACCGGGCCAGAACGGTGAACATCTCGACGATGTCCGCGATCGTGGTGGCCGGTACGGGCGCGCGCGTGGTCAAGCACGGCAACCGCGCGGCCTCCAGCGCCTCCGGCTCCTCGGACGTCCTGGAGAAGCTGGGCGTCAACCTGGACCTCACCCCCGAGCGGGTCGCCGAGGTCGCGAGCGAGGCCGGGATCACCTTCTGCTTCGCGGTGAGGTTCCACCCCGCGCTGCGCCACGTGGCCGCGGCCCGCAAGGAGCTGGGCGTGGCGACCACCTTCAACTTCCTCGGCCCCCTGACCAACCCGGCCCGGGTGAAGGCCCAGGCCACCGGTGTCGCCGACGCCCGGATGGCGCCGATCATGGCGGGCGTGCTCGCCGAGCGGGGCACGTCCGCGCTGGTCTTCCGCGGCGACGACGGCCTGGACGAGCTGACGGTGACGGGCACCTCGACGGTGTGGGTGGTCAGGGGCGGCGAGGTCCGCGCCGAGACCTTCGACCCGCGCGACGTCGGCATCACCCTGGTGCCGCTGGAGGCGCTGCGCGGTGCGGACGCCGCCCACAACGCGGACGTGGCCCGGCGGCTGCTGGAGGGGGAGAAGGGGCCGGTGCGGGACGCCGTACTGCTGAACTCCGCGGCCGCCCTGGCCGCCCTGGAGCCCACCGGGGCGCCGTTGGCCGAGCAGATCGCCGCGGGCATGGAGCGGGCCGCCCACTCCATCGACTCCGGCGCGGCCAAGGCGGCGCTGGAGCGCTGGGTGGCGGCCAGCAACGCCTGAGGCCGCGCCCCCGCCCCCGGGAGCGCGGGGGTGGCACGGGCCCCGCGGGGAGCCCGGTGGAGGCCCTGGCGGGCCGCCGGGAGGAGCGGACGGCACGGCACGGCCCCGGCACACCGCGTGTGCCGGGGCCGTGCCGGGGACTCGCGCGACCGGCCGCTTCCGGCGGCCCACGGGTCTCAGGAATCGAGCCCGATGGCGAAGGCGGCCTCCAGGTCGTGCTGGGAGTAGGTCCTGAAGGCGATGTGGGTCTCGGTGGACTCCACACCGGGAACCTTGCTGATGCGGCCCGGGATGACCTCCGCGAGATCGTCGTGCCGGGCCACGCGCACCATGGCGATCAGGTCGTGGGCGCCGGTCACCGAGTAGACCTCGCTGACCCCCTCCAGCGCGGCGATCTGCTCGGCGATCTCCGGGATGCGGTCGGTGCTGGTCCTGATGAGCACGATCGAGGTGATCACGGTTTTCCCTTCTTCGGGGGGAGGGGCCGCGGCGGCGCCTCGGCGGGCCTTTCGCTCTGGTGGTCCCACCACAGGCGGAACTGGCCCGCTCACTGTAGCCGCCGCCGGCGGCGGGCCCATGGGCGCGGGGG
>NZ_JAKMAY010000191.1:0-3388 GCF_022015835.1 Streptomyces sp. ICN903
CGCACGGCACCCGCACCGCACCCCGCGACCCGCCGCGTTCACCCGACACGACCGCACCCATTCGGGCTGATCCCGGCGGCACGCCGAACCGGTGCGCGGACCGGCAGCCGAGCCGCCGCACACCCTCCGAAGAGGGTAACCACCCCCTGTCGTAAGCCTTTTGACGCCCCGAACGGCCTGCCTGGGCAAGGACCCGGCCCCGGCGGGCCGGCAGTGAGCATGTTCACAAAACATCTCCGATCGACCGATCGGGAGCTTTTCTGACGCACTATCCGTAGAAGACCGCAAGTCCCCGCCGCAGGGCGGGGCCGCCCGGACGGACGCCCAATCCTGCCGTCGCCCGGGTGATGTACGGACCATGACGAGACGGCAGGAGCGGGGGACCCGAGCAAGGCGGGCCGCGCACGACGCGGCCCTTGGGGTGAAGCCACGCCGCGCGTGGCCGGGCAACTTCGCCAGCCCGAACCCGACAGGTCATCTTTCGCAGGCGTATGACGAAGGGTTCACTCATGTCTGCGCACGCACGCATAGCGGGTCCGGTGTCCCGGGCGGGCATCACCACCGCCGTCACCGCCGCCACCCTGGCGGGGACGATGCTCATCCCGTCCGCCGCACCCGAGGCCGAGGCGGCCACCCCCGCCGGCAAGGCGCTCAGGGTCGCGGCCTCCAAGAAGGGCGCCCCCTACAGCTACGGCGCCGCCGGCCCCAGCCGGTTCGACTGCTCGGGACTCACCCAGTACTCGTACAAGAAGGCGGGCAAGAAACTGCCGCGCACCGCGGCGGCCCAGTACAACCGCTCGAAGAAGGTCTCCGCCAAGTCGCGCAAGAAGGGGGACCTGGTCTTCTTCCACTCGGGCGGCAGTGTCTACCACGTCGGCATCTACGCCGGCGAGGGACGGATCTGGCACTCTCCCAAGCCGGGCAAGACCGTCCGCAAGGAGAGGATCTGGACCAAGAGCGTGCGCTACGGGCGCGTGAGGTGACACAGCGGCACCCGAACCGGGCCGGGCCCCACAAGGGCCCGGCCCGGCTCAGCCCGGCCCGGCTCGTTTCGGCTCGTGGCGATTACGCCACCGGCGTGAAGCCGTTCCGCCAGGCCGCGCCGGCGGGCACGCTCGGCCCATGAGACTTCTGGTGCTGGGCGGAACGGAGTTCGTCGGCCGTGCGGTCGTCGAGGAGGCACTGGCGCGCGGCTGGGAGGTGACCGTCCTCAACCGCGGACGCCATGCCCCGCCGCCGGGCGCCACCGCACTGCGGGGCGACCGCACGGCCGACGGCGGGCTCGCCGCCCTGAAGGAGCCGGCCGGCGGCTGGGACGTCGTGGTCGACACCTGGTCGGGGGCGCCCGCCGCGGTACGCGACGCCGCTGCCTTGCTGGCGCGGCGTGCGGGGCACTACGCGTACGTCTCCAGTCGCTCGGTGTACGCCTACCCGCCCCCGGCCGGCCTGGACGAGACCGGCCCGCTCGTCGACGCCTCGCCCGACGACGACGGCGCCGCCGACTACGCCAGGGCCAAGCGGGGAGGGGAGATGGCCGTCGAGGCGGCCTTCGGCGACCGGGGCCTGCTGGTGCGGGCGGGGCTGATCCTGGGCCCGTACGAGAACATCGGGCGGCTGCCGTGGTGGCTGCTGCGCGTCGCCCGGGGCGGTGAGGTGCTGGCGCCCGGCCCCCGGGACCTCCCCCTGCAGTACGTGGACGCGCGCGACCTCGCCGTCTGGACACTGGACGCCGCCGGGCGCGGACTGGGCGGCCCGTACAACCTGGTGAGCCCGCCCGGTCACGCGACCATGGGGGAGTTGCTGGAGAGCTGCGTGAGCGTCACCGGTTCCGGCGCCGAACTGCGGTGGACCGACCCGGAGCCGATCCTGGCGGCGGGGGTGCGGCCGTGGACGGACCTGCCGGTGTGGATCCCGCCGGGCGAGCTCCACGACGCCATGCACGCCGGGGACGTCTCCCGGGCCGTCGCGGCGGGGCTGCGCTGCCGCCCCGTGGAGCGGACCGCGGCCGACACCTGGGCCTGGCTGTGCGGCCTGGACGGCGAGCCGCCCCTCCGCCCCGGCCGCTCCCGGGTCGGACTGGCGCCCGCGAAGGAGGCCGAGATCCTCCGCACGGTGGCGGGCCGGCCCCTAGAGTGATGATCGCCACCGTTTCCGCGAGGGGGAGTCCGTCATGGCGTCGCGCCGGGCGAAGCAGGTACTGGTCTGCGGATGGGCGGTGCTCGCGGCGGCGGGCGCCGGAGCCACGCTGGTGTTGAACGGCAGCACCGACGACGCTCCCGGGCGGTACGGCTGGTACGAGCACACACCGCAGGGGGAGCCCCCGGCTCCGCCTGCTCCGGTGGAGGACGACCGCTGCGCGACGCCCGGACCGGACCAGTGGTGGGATCCCAGCCCTCCGGAGGCTCCCCGGGTGTGCTACCACGCCGTCCTCCGCTCCGCCGAGCCCGCTCCGGGCCCCCTCCGGGAACCGCTTGAGGGGTCCGTGCCGCAGCCCTACGGCGACTACCTCCGCGACACCGGGGCCACCCCGGATCCCGCCGGGTAGCGGCGCGTTCCGCGCCCGCACCGACTTCCGGGCCCGGCTCCGCGGCGGCGGACCGGCCGTGTGCCGGAACGACCTGTGACCATCGCCCGCACCGGGGTACAGGTGGGGCTATGAGCACTGAACAGACCGGAAAGACCAAGGAAGGGGCCTGCCTCGTCGAGATCGAGCTGCCCCACTGCACCGCTTCGAACGCGGCGGCCGTCTTCGCCGTCCTGAGGTCGGCGTTCCCCGAATCACCCGAGCTGGGCGGCGGCAACGGCGGGGGCGGGCCCGGAAGTCGGTGCGAGCAGCGGAAGTTCTGGGTGGGCACGGTCGACGTCCGCACCCATGGTGAGGTGGAGTGCACCCTGGAACTCGGGGAGCCGGTCGAGGCGGACCTCAGCGGCGGCCCCGACGCGGTACGGCAGGTCCAGGACGCTCTCGCGGGCTTCTACGACGTGACGGCCGAGCCCCGGATCTCGGGCGACCAGGAGGTGGAGGTGCGGCTCAGGCTCGCCCAGCGCTGACCTGCCCCGGCGCTGACCTGCCCGGACCGCTCCCACCGGCCCGGGGCCGCCGTTCGCGGACTGAGACCGCCACGGGCGGGTACGCGCCCCCGCGAACGGAAGCGAGCGAGGACGAGCGGGGGCGCGTACCCGCCCGCCGGCTGTCTGGGCCGGCGGGCCGCACCGTCTCAGACCACCCCGGGAGGGACCCATGCCCATCTCGACCACCAACCCGGCCACCGGTGAGACCCTGCAGACCTTCGAGGCCCTGGGCGACCAGGAGATCGAGGAGCGGCTGGAGCACGCCCGCGCCGCCTTCGAGGAGTACCGCACCACCGGCTTCGCCGAGCGTGCCGAA
>NZ_JAKMAY010000191.1:3398-11387 GCF_022015835.1 Streptomyces sp. ICN903
TCACCCGAGCTGGGCGGCGGCAACGGCGGGGGCGGGCCCGGGGCGGACGGCGAGCAGCGGAAGTTCTGGGTGGGCACGGTCGACGTCCGCACCCATGGTGAGGTGGAGTGCACCCTGGAACTCGGGGAGCCGGTCGAGGCGGACCTCAGCGGCGGCCCCGACGCGGTACGGCAGGTCCAGGACGCTCTCGCGGGCTTCTACGACGTGACGGCCGAGCCCCGGATCTCGGGCGACCAGGAGGTGGAGGTGCGGCTCAGGCTCGCCCAGCGCTGACCTGCCCCGGCGCTGACCTGCCCGGACCGCTCCCACCGGCCCGGGGCCGCCGTTCGCGGACTGAGACCGCCACGGGCGGGTACGCGCCCCCGCGAACGGAAGCGAGCGAGGACGAGCGGGGGCGCGTACCCGCCCGCCGGCTGTCTGGGCCGGCGGGCCGCACCGTCTCAGACCACCCCGGGAGGGACCCATGCCCATCTCGACCACCAACCCGGCCACCGGTGAGACCCTGCAGACCTTCGAGGCCCTGGGCGACCAGGAGATCGAGGAGCGGCTGGAGCACGCCCGCGCCGCCTTCGAGGAGTACCGCACCACCGGCTTCGCCGAGCGTGCCGAACTGCTGCGCAGGGCGGCCGATCTGCTGGAGAAGGAGCGGGACGACGTCGCCCGCACCCTGACCACCGAGATGGGCAAGCCCGTCACCGCGGCCCGCGCCGAGGCCGCCAAGTGCGTGAAGGCGATGCGCTGGTACGCCGACCACGCCGAGGAGCTGCTGGCCGACGAGCACCCCTCACCGGCGGACGTGGAGGACAGCGGCGGCAGCACCGCGTACGTGCGCTACCGCCCGCTGGGCCCGGTCCTGGCGGTGATGCCGTGGAACTTCCCGCTGTGGCAGGTGATCCGCTTCGCGGCCCCGGCCCTGATGGCGGGCAACACCGGTCTGCTCAAGCACGCCTCGAACGTGCCGCGGACCGCGCTGTACCTGGAGGACCTCTTCCGGCGGGCGGGCTATCCGCGAGGCTGCTTCCAGACCCTGCTGATCGGCTCCGGCGCGGTGGAGGGCGTACTGCGCGACGACCGTGTGGCCGCCGCGACGCTCACCGGCAGCGAACCCGCCGGGCGCTCGGTGGCCTCGATCGCCGGCGACGAGATCAAGAAGACCGTTCTGGAGCTGGGCGGCAGCGACCCGTATCTCGTCCTGCCCTCGGCGGACGTGGCGAAGGCGGCCGAGGTCGCGGTGACCGCGCGGACCCAGAACAACGGCCAGTCCTGCATCGCGGCCAAGCGCTTCATCGTGCACCGGGACGTGTACGAGGAGTTCGCCCGGCTGTTCGTGGACGGCATGAAGGCGCTGAAGGTGGGCGACCCGATGGACGAGTCCACCCAGGTCGGGCCGCTGGCCAGCGAGAGCGGCCGGGCCGACCTGGAGGAGCTGGTCACCGACGCCCGCGAGCGCGGCGCCACCGTGCTGTGCGGCGGACGGCGGCCCGCGGCCCATCCGGCCGGCTGGTTCTACGAGCCCACCGTCCTGGCGGACGTCACGCCCGGGATGCGAGTCCACCGCGAGGAGACCTTCGGTCCGGTGGCGACCCTCTACCGGGCGGCGGACCTGGACGAGGCGATCGCGGTGGCCAACGACACCCCCTTCGGCCTGAGCTCCAACGTCTGGACCCGCGACCGGGAGGAACAGGAGCGCTGCGTGCGCGACCTGCGGGCGGGCGGTGTCTACTTCAACGGCATGACCGCCTCGCACCCGGCGATGCCCTTCGGCGGGACCAAGCGCTCCGGCTACGGCCGGGAGCTGTCGGGGCACGGCATCCGCGAGTTCTGCAACGTCACCACGGTCTGGCACGGCACGCCCCCGGACGTGCCCACCGCCGAGTGACGGGCGGGGCGGCGTGTGAGGCGCGGGCGGCGTGTGAGGGCCGTGCCCCGGGCCCGTCAGACGTCGTCGAGCCTCAGTTCCGCCCATACGACGCGTCCCCGCGTCCGGGCGGCGGGTATGTCCCCCCAGGATTCGGCGAGGGCGTCGACGAGCTGGAGGCCGCGCCCGCTGGTCGCCTCGACGTCCGCCGAGTGGGCCGCGAGTCCGGGCTCGCCGGTGCCCTGGTCGCGCACCTCTATGCGCAGCCGCCGGTCGCCGTGCTGGAGAAGGCAGGCGATTCTGTCGCTGACGGTGTGGACCACGGCGTTGGTGACGAACTCGGAGACGACCAGCTGTGCCGTGTCGACCACGCTCTGCGGGCAGTGCCAGCGGTGCAGCCACTCCGCGAGCAGGTGCCGGGCCACACACACCGAGGAGCGCTGGGCGGGCACCTCGAATTCCGCCCGTTGCCGTGATCGCTGGGGGTGGACGGCCGGCAGCATGGGGGTCATGTGCGCTGAGCGGGGGAGAAGAGCCATCAGTGGCTCGCCTTTCGTACGCCGGTGGGCGTCGGGTCCGGTGCACCGTGTGCGGGGCGCGGCCCGTGCCGGGGGCCGGTGCCCGGTGCGCCACGGTGGGGAGGAACGGCGAGGGCACGGGGTCCGCGAAGGGGGTGGGAGAGCCCGTGTACCGGTACGGTTCGACGCCGGTGTGACCGCGCCGTGAACTGGATCACCCGGCTACTATGCTCATTGGTGTCCGCAAAAGGCAAGAAGAGTTCTGCAAATTGCAAGATTTAAACGACAGCCTGGCTGCGTCACCGGCTCCGTGGCACACTGCTCTGCCGGTGGGACGCGAGCGGAGAGGAAGAGACCATGGGCGAGTCCCGGTCGGCACCGACCGTGGGGCAGATCGTCCTGGGGCTACGCCTGCGTGACCTGCGGGAACGTGCCGGGAAGTCGTTCGAGGAAGCCGCCCGGGTCCTGAGCGTCACCACATCCACGGTCCGCCGCATGGAGAAGGCCGAGGTGGGCCTGCGCCCGCTGTACGTCAAGGCGCTGCTGGAGAGCTACGGCGTCGGGGCGGAAGAGGCCGGCGCCTTCCTCGCGCTGGTGGAGAAGGCCAACAAGCCGGGCTGGTGGCACCGCTTCCGCAGCGTCCTGCCGGACTGGTTCAGCCTCTACGTCAGCCTGGAGAGCGAGGCCGACCTCATCCGCTCCTACGAGCCCCACTGCGTTCCGGGTCTGCTCCAGACCGAGGAGTACGCCCGCGCCCTGCTGCGGACCGGCTTCCCCCGGGCGGACGAGGAGGAGCTCGACCGGCGGGTCGCGCTGCGCATGGGCAGGCAGCAGCTTCTGGCCAAGCCGGACGCGCCGCGACTGTGGGCGGTGCTGGACGAACAGGTGCTGCGCAGACCGGTCGGGGGAGCCGGTGTCATGAGGGCGCAGATCGACCGGCTGGTCGAAGTCTGCGCCGGTCCCGGGATCAGCCTGCAGATCATGCCCTTCAGCGCGGGGCCCCACCCGGGGATGTTCGGCCCCTTCCAGCTCTTCCGGTTCAGTTATCCGGAGCTGCCGGACATCGTCTACACCGAGAGCCTGACCGGCGCCGTCTACATCGACGAGCGCCCGGAGGTCACCACCTACCTCGAAGCCCTCGACCGCATGGTCACCCAGGCCCTGCCGGTCCAGGACACCGAGCGGACGCTGCTCGAACTGCGCGACGCCTTCTGAGGCGGCCCGTCCCTCTCGCGCCCGGCGTGGCCGATGTCACAGGACGGCCGCCCTCTTCCGTACAACCGTTGTGCGGTCGGTGTACAGACATGTAGGAATGGCCCTTCCCGATGATCGATTCACGTCGGCACGTGATCGGAAGAGACAAGGAAGAGCACGTCATGTCTGTCCAGCCGCCCACTCCAGGGAACGACGCCGGCGAACCGGAGGGCGGGCGGCCGGACATACCCGACGAGATGTGGGAGCGCTTCGTCGGCGAGTGCGAGACCTCCCCGGGCTCCGCCCCCAAGGAGCCGTCCGCCCGGGCGCGGATGGTGACCGAGCGCCTGCGGAAGGCCGACGAGGAAGCCGCCGCGAGGCGGCGGGGCCGGCGCTGGGGCGGGAAGCGGCAGCCCGAACCGTGGCAGCCGGAAGGCTGGCGCACCGGCCCCGCCTGGCGGGAGATGGAGGGCGGCCGGCGCGGACGAGGACGGCCGGCCCGGGCCGGCATGGCGATCGGCGCCGGTGTGACCGCGCTGGCCCTGCTCTACGCGCTCGATCCGGCGCTCGTGCGCTCCTGGCTGCCCGACGGCGCCGACGGCACCGGATCGGCCGCCCCCCTGCCCGCGGAGACCGCCGCGCCCGCCGCCGCGCCGGATGCGGAACTCCTGCCCGGTCAGCCCACGGTGAGGCAGCCGTTCGCCGGCTCGCCCGCCAAGCGGTGGGCCGAGGGCGCGGACGCCATCGAGGTGCCGAAGGCCACCGCGGTCGGCGGCGTGCCGGCCACCGAGATCCGGGCCGCCCTGGAGCGGACCAGGAAGTTCCTGATCGCCGCCAACCTCGACCGCGACGTGCTGTACGGCGCCGAGCCCGTCGAGGCCATGGCCCTGCTGGACCCGCTGCTGGGAGAGTCGGTCGACCGGATCGGGAAGTCCCTGGACAAGCCCGGTGAGGACGATGACCCCACCTGGCTGTTCACCCGCTTCGACCGGAACGAGGTCCGCCTCGCCGGCGACGTGATCAAGGTCCGCGGCCGCATGGAGGTGAGCGAGAACGAACAGGGGGTGCCGCGCATCCGCGCCGACTACACCTTCGTCTACCCCCTCGCCCGCGCGGAGGGAGGCGAGGAGGTGGCCCGCACCGTCGTGCGCCGTGTGCTCGACGTCGACGTGCCGCACGGCCCGCGGTGGGAGCACACCGAGGGCACGCTGTGGCTGTACGGCTACGACGGGAACATCGCCAACGACACCTGCGACGAGCACGACGGCTTCATCCACCCGCAGTTCGTCGCCGACCGGTACGCCAACCCCGCCACGGGCGAGGAGAGGGACCCCTACGACCGCAGCAGACCGGTCGAGGAGTGGGCCGGGGAAGGGGAGTGCCTGGCGGCCTCGCGGACCTAGTGCCGCGTTCGCCGGGGTCGCCCGGTAGCGGGGCCCGGTCTCCGGCCGGGGGCACCCCCGGGCCCGCAGGGCCGAGGGGACGCGGCCGCCAGGCGGCCGGAAGCCGCGTGCGGCCGGCCCTGCCCGGGCCTTCGGCCGACGCGGCATGGGGCACCCCGGCCGCAGACCGGGGGTGGCGGCGAGCGGGGTGAGCCCGGCTGACGCGGCGCCGACCGCTCCCGCACCGGCCGTCCGGCTCAGCCCTGTGGAGGACGGCCGGTGCGCAGCATCCGCAGCACCGCCTCCTCGATCGCCCCCCGGGTCGCGGGCACCCCGAACGCGGCCCGGTCCCCGAGCCGGTGCAGGGCCGGGGCGATGGTGACACCCTCCTCGTACAGTTCGATCACCCGCGGGTTGACGTACGAGGCGCGGCACACCGCCGGGGTGTTGCCCAGGTACTCGGAGACCTCCTTGACGGCGCGGGCGACCGCACGGCGACGGGAGGCGTCGTTCCGGTCGGCGAACCGCGACACGGCCAGGGCGACGGAGGCCAGCACGGTGGCGTGCCAGGTACGGAAGTCCTTGGCGGTGACGTCCACCCCGCCCAGATCCCTCAGATAGGCGTTGAGGTCCTCACCGGTCACCTCGTGCCACGCCGGCCGCTCCCAGTAGGCCAGCAGCCTCTCGCCGCCCCCGCGGCGCCGTTTGAGGGCGCGCACCGCCCGGAACGTCGCGGGGTCCGCCACGGCGCGCACCACCTCCCGGCCGTGCTTGCCGGTGTAGGCGAAGGTCACCTCGCCGCCCGCGCAGTCGGCGTGCTCGCGCAGCAGGGTGGTCAGGCCGTAGGAGTTGTTCAGTTCCGCGTAGCGCTCGCCCCCGACGCGGAAGAACCCCAGGTCCAGCAGGCGGACCGCGGTGCCCAGCACCCGATTTCGGGTCAGCCCGCGCTCGCCCAGGTGGATCTCGGCCGTCTCGCGGATGCGGGGCAGCGCCTCGGCCACCTCCAGCACGTGCTCGTGCTTGGCCTTCTCCTGCTCCGCCCGGAAGCGCGGGTGGTACAGGTACTGGCGGCGTCCGGCGGCGTCGGTGCCCACAGCCTGGAGGTGGCCGTTGGGCCTGGGGCAGATCCACACGTCCGTCCAGGCCGGCGGGATCACCAGGGCTTTGATCCGCTCCAGTTCCGCCGGATCGCGCAGCGGCCGGCCCTCGGCGTCGAGGTAGCGGAAGCCGCGGCCGTGGCGCCTGCGGGTGTAGCCGGGATCGCCGGGCCGGGTGTGGCGCAGACGCAAGCGGTCCTCCCTGGCCTGTCTCCTGTGGTTCCCGCGAAGCTCCCGGGTTTCCCGGGGTGCCCGGGGCCGGCGCGCCGCCGCGCGGGCGGTGTGCCGGTGGGATGGTGCTCGTTCCCCCTTTCGGCCTTTCCATGACCCGTTCGCCCGGGCCGGCCGTGTGACCGAACCGTGGCGCGTACTCGCGCCCGGTCGGGGAAGTCGCTGGACCGGACGAGCGCCTGAGGAGGCTGTGGCGATGAGAAGCGTCGGTGTCGAGGAAGAACTGCTCCTGGTGAGCGCGGACAGTGGTGAGCCGCAGGCCGTCTCGGGAGCGGTGCTGGCCTCCGTGGGCGAGGGCGAGGAACTGGAGAAGGAGCTCCAGAAGGAGCAGCTGGAGACCGGTACCCGTCCGCGTACGCAGATGGTGGACCTGGCCGTTGAGGTTCGCCGGTGGCGCGGCGCGGCTTCGCAGCGGGCGCGCGCGGTAGGGGCGGAGGTCGCGGCGCTGGCCACCTCGCCGCGGGCGGTCGACCCCTCGCTCAGCCCCGGCGAGCGCTACCGGCGGATGGCCGGCGAGTACGGGCTGACCGCCCAGGAGCAGCTCACCTGCGGACTCCACGTCCATGTGAGCGTGGAGTCCGACGAGGAGGGGGTCGCCGTCCTGGACCGGATCCGGCCGTGGCTGGCCCCGCTGCTGGCGATGAGCGCCAACTCCCCCTTCTGGCAGGGGGAGGACAGCGGATACGCCAGTTACCGCAACCGTGTGTGGGGCCGGTGGCCGTCGGCGGGACCGGTGGAGGTCTTCGGCTCGGCCGGGAACTACCGCGAGCGGGTGCGCTCGATGATCCGGACGGGAGCGCTGCTGGACGAGGGGATGATCTACTTCGACGCCCGGCTGGCGCGGAACTACCCCACGGTCGAGGTGCGGGTCGCCGACGTGTGCCTCGACGCCCGCGACACGGTGCTGCTCGCGGCGCTGGTCCGCGCGCTGGTGGAGACGGCGGCCCGGCAGTGGCGCGCCGGCGAACCGCCCGCGCCGGTGGACGTCGGCCTGCTGCGCCTGGCGGCATGGCGGGCGGGCCGCTCCGGCCTCTCCGGGGAACTGGTGCACCCGGTGACCTTCGAGCCGGCCCCCGCGGAGAGCGTCGTGGGCGCCCTGCTCGACCACACCGCCCCGGCCCTGTCGGACACCGGTGACCTGTCCCTGGCCAAGGAGGGGGTGGAGGACCTCTTCCGGCGCGGCAACGGCGCCGCCGTCCAGCGCGCCGTCTTCGAGGAGACGGGGGGCGACCTGAGTGCCGTCGTGGCCGAAGCGGTGCGCAGGACCGTGGCCTGAACGTGGCCTGAACCGAGCCCCCGCCCGGGCGGGGGCTCAGCGACTGGCCGCGTCCTTGACCATCGCCGCGGCCAGCACCCTCTGCTTGAGCCGGGTGACGCACTCCTCGCAGGCGGAGAACACGGTCGTCCTCCCGCGGTACCCGACCTCCGCGAGAGGGCTCAGGGGCACATCGCCCCGCCCGCACCACAGCCAGCACACGGGGCCCCGTCCGGCGGGGGCGGGGCTCTCCACCTGCTCCTCCAGTCGGCTGATGCAGTCCTCGCAGGCGTACAGCGGGGCGTGGGTGCCCCAGGAGACCACCGGTCCGAGCCAGGTCACCGCCGTGCCGCTGCGCAGGCACCACAGCCAGCAGTCGCCGACGACCCACGCGCACCGGCCTTCCTCCGCCCCCTGCCCCTGTGGGGGCGGCCCGGGGCGCGGGGAGTCGGGC
>NZ_JAKMAY010000192.1:0-11371 GCF_022015835.1 Streptomyces sp. ICN903
GCCCATCTCGTCTTCGGTACCGGCCCCCACTCCTGCCCCGGTGCGCGCCTGGCCCGCGCCCAGCTCGACGACACCCTCGCCTCGCTCGCCCCTCACCGCCCCACCGTCTCGCGCGCCCGCGTGGACCGGGGCGCGGCCCTGCCCGGCTGGCGCTCCCTGACCGTCCGGGCGGCCGAGGCCCGTAGATCCCCGGAGGGCGGATGACCACGATCGCCGTCACCGGCGCGAGCGGCTTCTGCGGCTCGCACGTCGCCACCACGGCCGCCGCCCGCGGCGCCGACGTCCTGTGCGTCGGACGGCGCCCCGGCCCGGTCGGCCGGCACATCCCCTGGGACGCCGCGCGCGAGGTGCCGGACCTGTCCGGCGCCGATCTCGTCGTGCACTGCGCGGCGGCCGTCGGCGACCCGGTGCCCGGTTCCCCCGCCGAGGCCACCATGCGCGCCGTCAACGTCGACGGCACGGTGCGGCTGCTGGAGGGGGCCGCCGGCCGGCCGGTGGTGTGGGTGAGCAGCGCCAGCGTCTACGCGCCCGGGGCCGGGCGCGCCCGCATCACCGAGGACCATCCGGTACGCGGGCACCTGAACGCGTACGGCCGCACCAAGGCCGCCGGCGAGGCGCTGGCGCTGGCCGCGGGCGCCGTGGTGCTGCGGCCACGGGCGGTCTACGGCGCCGGGGACCCGCATCTGGTGCCCCGGCTGCTGTCCCGCGTCCGCCGTGGTCTGCTCCTGCTGCCGGGACCCGGCGTGCGGCTGAGTCTGACCGCCGTCGAGAACCTCGCCGACGCCTGTCTCATGGCCGCCGACTGGCCTGCGGGCGCGTACAACATCGCCGACCCGGCGCCGTACGAACGGGACGAGGCGGTCCGGACGGTCCTGCGCGCCCACGGCGTACGGGCGCGCATCGGCCACATCCCGCTGCCGGTGGCCCGGGCCGCGGCGGGCGCCGCCCAGGCGCCGGCCCGGCTGCGCCCGCACGCGGAGCCGCCGCTCACCCGCTACGCCGTCGACCAGCTGGCGCGTTCCGTGGTCCTGGACGTGTCCAGGGCCGAGTCCCAGGGGTGGGTGGCCGGTCGCACTCTCGACGACTACGAAACCGCCCTCCTGAGGAGCCGCCGAGAAACAACACGCGGGCGAGCGACGCGCTGACATCGGGGGATCCCGAGGATCCCGACAGAGACCCGACAGGGTCGTCCTGTGAGGAACTGAGACAGGAAGCAAGCGGCACGGGGCGCCCAGGACAGCGCGGTCGGCCGTCCGGGGGCAGCCCGCCCGCTGCCGGCAATTCCGGGCGCCGGGCTACAGGTAACTGTCGTCGTGGCGGGCCCGGCGCCACCGCGCCTCGAACTCCTCCCGACCGATCTCCTTCTCCGGCAGGTCGGGGTCGAACAGATCCACCACGGGCGGGTTGAAGATCCAGTCCTCCGGCCCGCTTCTGAGGGCGGTCCCGTCCTCGGTCAGCTCCACCTGCCGGAGCCTGCGCCCGTCGCCTTCCACCTCCATCAGGTAGACCGACCGGTCATCGTCCCCGTAGAGCCCGTCCAGGCGCAGGTGGACGACGGCCCGGTCGGCCAGCGCGCCGAACCCGGGGCGACCGCGCTGGGCATCGCGCCGGGCGCGCAGCTCGCCCAGGCCGCCGGGCAGAACCGGCGCGTCGATGTCGGTCTCCTCCAGCTCCCACGCCCCGGCCCTCTCGACGGCCTCCGGGTCATCGACCACCTCGACCTCGGCGAGCCGCTCGGTCACCTCCCGGGCCGACCGGGCCCACACCCACCACCACAACCCACCCATCCGTAGTCGTGGAGAACCAGGAAACGCGCCCGGGGCGCGGCGTCTGTCATACCGGCCGACAGTACCGAACCCCGCATACGTGAAGCCGGTCGGCCATCCGGGGGGCGGCACCAGTGAAGGTGGGGCAGCCATCGATACAGGAAGTGCCGGACGTGAGCCGGCCACGTCCATGTGACGAGTAGAGGGGGTGGGGGGCGCCTCCGCCCGTCGTGCGCTTCGAGCCGGGTCGGCCGCAGCCCGAAGACCTGGAAGAGGCGGTGCCACACCCGGTCATCCGCCGAGCGCGACCGGGCCGAGGCCGGGCGGCAGCAGGCGCACGGCCAGCGCCACGGCCTCGTGCGCCGTGGCGAACCGGCCGAGGTCCGGGCCGGCAACGCCGTCGCTCACCCCGTACGTGCCGTCGCTGTTCGCCGTCAGGCACGGTCCGACGGCGGTCAGGCGCGGGCGGGTGGTGGTCGAGAAACGCAGCGCCCAGTGGCTCGTGAACGGGTAGAGGGAGCGCAGCACCGGCTCGGCGTGCGCCGCCTCGACCAGAGCCTGGTACGTCTCGCTCCAGGCACACTCCAGTTCGTCCGCTTCCTGGCGCAGGCTCTGCCACTCGGATGCCGCCAGGCGCACGGGATCATGGTCGGACCCGGCCGCGGCCTTCGGCGTCGGTTGCCGCCGGTGCCCGCCTGCGTACGGAAGCCGATGCGTACCGCCAGACGTGGCATCGTGCCGGGCACGGGCGGGCCGTCGGCCTCCACGCGGTTCTCTACTCACCGCCACCGTCGCCGCCGGTCCGGCTCAGGCCCCGGCGTTGGTTCTTCCCGGAGCGGCGCAGCACCTCCCCCGCGGCGAGCGTCACGGCCGCCGCAACGCGGACCCAGCGGGGCCCGCCGCGCTCCGCCCACACCACGCATACGCACCCGCCGACGGCAAGCGCCAAGGCGCCGATCAACACCAACTCGGCCATGCTCCCCCGCCTCTGCGTTTGTCCATACGGCCCGGTTGATCATCTCAGGCCGGAACGGAACACCCCGACAAGGATGCCCCGTCGGACCGCCACCGGGACAGCAAGCCGGGCGGGCGGGACGGCCCCACGGCAAAGAGGAGCCCACCCCCGGGCTCGGGAGTCGAGCCAGAGCTTTGAGGCGTGCCCTCCGAACGGGACCGGTCTTCAGCCTTCGGGCGGTGAGCTGAGCGGATCCGCCGCGTTGCCCGTGTCAGCCGCAGGGCCGCCAGGACAACCGCAGGCCCCACCGGCCACAGGGCCGTTCTGCCTGTGTCCGCGGAGGCGGCGTGCCCAGCCGTTACCCCGGCGGCGTCGAGTGACAGCACGACGAGTGGGACGGTGACCGCGAGTCGCGGGGTGCGCGGCCGTCCTCCCTGGCCGGTCAGGTACCAAGTAGGTACCATGCGGGGTATGCCGTCACTGAACATCACCTTCACCGAGGAAGAGCTGGAGGCGGTCCGCGCCGCCGCGGCCGCCGAGGGCAAGTCCCTCAAGCAGTACGTCCACGACCTGCCGCTGCGCGAGAAGCAGCGTCTGCAGTTCACCGGCTACGCCCTGACCTGGGGCGAGGAGCACCGGGCGGAGTTCGATGAGGCGTTCCCCGACGAGGTGCCGCCCGCCCGTCGCGCCCGCGAGGCCGAAGCCGCCTGATGAACCCGCTGTACATCGACGTCTCCTGGCTGCTGGACATCCAGGAGAAAGCCGTGCCCGAGGACCTGTCGGTGGCCGACTACTCGGCCCTGGTCGCGGCCGTGGCCCGGCACAGGACCCGCATCCCCCACCCGGACGCCGCCGACCCCGATCCGGCCTGGCGGGCCGCCTCCCTGCTGCACACCCTGGTGCGGCTGGAGCCGCTGCCGTACCGCAACAGCCTGTACGCCTGCCAGGTCACGGCCGCCTACATGCACGCCTGCGGCCAGGGCATCGACCCCCCGTACGGAGCGCTGGTGGACCTGGTCCGCGCCATCCAGGACCGCAAGGCGACCGTCTACCAGGTGGCCGACCGCATCCGCGCCTGGCGCATCTGACCGCCGGGCCGGCCCCCGCCGCCCGGCCGGCACGGCGCCCCCGGGCCCGCCTCACCCTCCGGGACGGTGCGGGCTGCGGGCTCTGAGAACGCTCCGGGACAGGTCTTGCCGCGCGGACCCGGCCACGAGGGAGGCCGGCCCGGTTCCCGGGCGGGTGCTGCGGTCCCCCGTCGTGACTGTCGTGGCCGCGCGCCACCGGCGGCGGGAGGGTCAGCCGAGCGTGCCGGACTGCTCGGCTTTCAGGTCGTCCTCGGTGAAGGCCACGGCCTCGCGCCCCACCCCGAGCACGTCGAGCAGGATCTCCAAAGCGGCTTCGACGTCCTGGTGGTACCGGTCGACCCACACGAACGTGCAGTCCTTGCCCGGCACCCAGGTGAAGGCGAACTCGGTGCGCCGCAGGCGGAACAGGGCCGCATCCACCGGGCCGGGGTCCTCCCAGGTGTGCTCCACCTCCAGCCGCAGCCGGGCCGCCAGTGCCTCCAGCGGCGGCCTCAGCCCGGCGACCAGCCGGTAGAGGGTGGAGGCGGCCTGCCACAGACTGTGCTGGGAGACGGGGTTGTTGCCCACGTGGTACGGCGGGACAGCCGCGGACTGCCAGTCCGGCTCCGGCCCCGGCACCCGGACCATACCGGGTGCGTTACCGGGGTCCTCTCCCCCGCCCGGCGACGCAGGAGTACGCGCGGTCCCGGCCGTGCCCGGTGAAGGAGTCGTCACCCGCCTCATGATGGGTCAGGGCTGTGGTTCCGGACAACCGGCCCGGCGCGGCCGGCCGGACCGGTGGTGGCGATCCGAGCGTGGGCGGACCGCCCGGTGGGCCGCGGCCGTACGCCCCGCCCCCATGGCGCGAGGAGGCGCGATGCCGCCGGCCGCAGGCGAAAAGCCGTACCCACAGGCGCTGTTATTCAGTTCTCGCTGTCAGCGGGATGACCTACAGTGAGCGTGCCCGGGTGCGCAGGTGACGGGTACTTCGATTTGGGATCGAGTGGTTGCAGGTTCGACTCCTGTCCGGCCGTGCGTGAGTTCGGCCGGTAGCTCAACCGGCAGAGCGCTTACGTTCCCGTCGCCGACCTTGTTCTCCGGGCCCACAACTTCATACCTCTGCACCTCCCGGTGCGCAGGCTGCGGTTACTTCTCCGGCGAAGCACCTTCGGGTGCGCGGGTTCAAGTCCCGCAGAACCGCAGCCGTCCTGATCTCGGGAGGCTCAAGCATCGGGGGGCGCCCGGTGCGCAGGCGGGTGGTACTTCTCCTCTCAAGAGAAAGACGCGGGTTCGAATCCCGCCGCCGGCCGTACGGCCGGTGTAGCTCAGCGGCCCAGAGCACCACGTTCCGTCCGCCGACCCTGTTCTCGGGCGCCCCGCTTTGCCGGACGCCTCTCCTCCCACAGAGAGGGGCTCTCCATGGCTCGCTTCAACACCCGTACCGCCCTCCCCGCGGGCTCCTCCCCCGTCACCACGACCGGTGGACGCACGACCACCCACCACGGCGGCGCCGGCCACCTGCGCGACCCGCGCGGCGAGCTCTTCCTACTGGCCGTGACCAACCTCGTCGGACAGGACACCTTCTACGAGACCGGCGGGCAGCGTGACGACCGCTTCACCCGGCTCGTACGACAGCTCGCGGTGGAGGACCCGGCCTGGACCGCCGGCCTGCTGAAGTGGCTGCGCACCGGCGGGAACATGCGCACCGCGGCGATCGTCGGGGCAGCCGAGTACGTCAGGGCGCGTCTGCGGGCTGCGGGCAGCCGCCCCGCGGGCGACCACGAGACCGCCGAGCCGGGCAGCGGACGGCGGGAGGGCGACGGCCTGCCGCACCCCGCGGTCTCCAACCGCGCGGTGATCGCGTCGGTGCTGCAGCGCGCGGACGAGCCGGGCGAGTTGCTGGCGTACTGGACGTCCCGGTACGGCCGGGCGATCCCCAAGCCCGTCAAACGCGGCATCGAGGACGCGCTGAGGGGGCTGTACACCGAGCGGGCGCTGCTGAAGTACGACACCGCCGCGCGTGGCTTCCGGTTCGGTGACGTGATCGAGCTGGTGCACCCCAAGCCGGCCGCGGCGTGGCAGGGTGACCTGTTCCGGCACGCGATAGACCGCCGGCACGGCCGGGACCGGGACATCCCCGAGTCGCTGCTGACGCTGCGCGCGCGGGCGCGCCTGACGGCCATCCCGGCGGCCGAGCGGCGGGCGCTGCTGTCCGGTCCGGCCGCGCAGGTGGCGCTGCGGGACGCGGGCATGACGTGGGAGGCGCTCGCCGGGTGGCTGCAGGGTCCGATGGACTCTGCGGCGTGGGAGGCCGTGATCCCGTCGATGGGGTACATGGCGCTGCTGCGGAACCTGCGGAACTTCGACGAGGCCGGGGTCGGTGACGAGGTTGCCCAGCAGATCGCGCGGCGCCTGGCGGATCCGCAGGAAGTGGCGCGCTCGAGGCAGTTGCCGATGCGGTTCTACTCCGCGTACGTCGCGGCGCCGTCGCTGCGGTGGGGGTACGCGCTGGAGAAGGCCCTGACCGCAGCACTGGCGAATGTGCCCGCGCTGTCGGGGCGGACGCTGGTCCTGGTGGACACCTCCTCATCGATGAACGAGGGGTTCTCCAGGGACGGCACGGTCAAGCGGTGGGATGCCGCGGCGCTGTTCGGGATCGCGTTGGGGCAGCGGTGCGCGGAGGCGGACGTCGTGTCGTTCTCCTCGGCCCGCTACTACCTGGGCGACTCCCCGGGGGCGAGGACGAAGAGGTTCCCACTGGGGCGTGGGGAGTCGCTGCTGCGGGCGGTCGGCCGGTGGAAGGACGGCGGCTGGTTCCTCGGCGGCGGCACCGACACCGCGCTGGCACTCCGCGAGGAGTACGCCGGGCACGACCGGGTCGTGATCGTCACCGACGAGCAGGCCGGGCACGATGTGCGGGAGGTGACCGAGTCGATTCCGGCGAGCGTGCCGATGTACACGTGGAACCTCGCCGGGTACCGGGCCGGGCACGCGCCGTCCGGCGGAGCGAACCGGCACACCTTCGGTGGGCTCACCGACGCCGCGTTCCGTATGGTGCCGCTGCTGGAGGCCGGGCGGAACGCGGCCTGGCCGTGGGAGAGCTGATCCGCCCCTCGCACTGCGAGTGGCGCGTCGCGGTCCTCCCACCGGCGGCGACCGGGCTCTCCACCGTCTCCTGGACGTGCTGCTGGACGCGGCCCGCCCGGGCCCGGCCGGCGGAGCGACCGCCTGCCCACCGCGCCGATCGGCTCCGTGTTCGCCGGCACCTGCCGCAGGGCCGGCGGCCGCCGGCCATGGACACGCCTGGCATGGCTGCGGTCCTGCGGCCGGGCTCACGGTCCCACTCGGTCCGCGCGGAGGCGGGCGAGCAGCTTCCCGGCGTCCTCCAGGGCCGGTTCACGCACCACATAGCGAGTAATGCCCCAGCGCCGCTCGTACTCGGCCAGTGAGGCGGCGATCTCCTCCTCGGTGCCGATCCAGGCGTACGGCGCGGCCAGGACATCCCGCACGGTGCACCCGGTCGGCTCGGCGAAACGGTGCGCGGCCGACTCCGCGTCGTCGGTGATCTCCACCACCTGGACGAGTGCCTCGCGCGCGGGCGGGATCCCCCGCCCGGCTGCTCCCCGTTCGACCAGTTCCACCTGCCGGTCGATGTCCTCGGCCCGCCACCGCACCTCGTGGCTGTGCCCGTCCGGCAGAGTGCGGCCGAGCCCGCTCAGCCCGACGACATCGGCGTGCTCGCCCGCCCACCGCAGCAGGGTGGAGTTGCCGCCGCCGAAGGTGAACGGCACCCGGTCCTGCACCGGGCGCGGATTCTCCAGCCGGGCCGACCGGGCGTACACCTCCGGGCCGTCGAGGGTCACTTCCTGCCCGGCCAGCAGGGTGCGGCAGGCCTCGGCCACGGCGGTGAAGCGCCGTACGCGTCCGGCGACGTCGGGGCGCCGTGAGCCGGTCATGGTCCACTCGGCGGGGGTGTGCCCGGCGCCCAGTGCCAGCCGGGCCCGGCCGCCCGAGACGACGTCCAGGGTCGCGACGTCGGAGGCGAGCAGCAGCGGCTCGCGCACTCCGGCGTTGGCCACGTAGGGCCCGAGGCCGATGCGTTCGGTGACCGGCGCGGCGGCCGCCAGGGCGACGAACGGGGAGGCCGCCGCCCCCGGGTGGTCGGGGACGAGCAGCGCGTCGAAGCCGGCCGCCTCGCAGCGCCGGGCGAGAGCAGTCCAGGAACTCATGTCATTCGGTACGGCCTGTACAGAAAACGAGAGCATGGCGGCCATCCTGGCAACGCGGGCCGCCTCACCACCACACCCGGGGACAGCGGTCAGCCGACAGCGAACGCCGCGGTGAAGACCGCACCGTCTCCCGCCCCGCCAGGCTTCTCCGGTCCACGGGTCGCGGGAGTTCCGCGGCCCGTGGAGGCGCCGGGCGGGTCGGCGTGAGGATTTCCGGTACCGGCTCCTCCCGGCACGGCGAGCCGCCGGCGAACGGACGCCGACCGGCTACGCCGGAGTTCCAAACGGTTGGGCAGGGGTGCAGGTCACGTCCGCCGGGGTGCCGGCCGTCCCTTCGCCCCGGAGGCCGAAGGTGGTGCTCGCGTCGCTGCCGAGGGTGCCGTTGTAGCCGGCGTTGCGGACGGTGACCTTCTGTCCGTCGACGGTGAGGTATCCGTTCCACACGTGGCTGATGGACTGGCCGCCGGGCAGCGTCCAGGTGACGGTCCAGCCGTCGATCGGCGCGGTGTGGCCGTTCCCGACGGTGATCTCGGCGGTGAAGCCGCCCTGCCACCGGCTGGTGACGCGGTAGGTGGCGGTGCAGTCGCCGCCGGGTTCGGGGCTGCCGCCGCCGAGCGCGGCGGCGATGGCGTGGTAGGCGGGCTTCTTGGCGAAGTGCTCGTCCCACGGCAGGGCGGCGCCCTCACCGGGGAAGACGGAGGGGACCCAGGAGTACTTGTCGGTGTAGTCCCAGACGGTGATGCCGACGCACCGGGAGACCGCCAGGCACGCCTCGACCACGGCGCCGTAGTCGG
Source organism: Streptomyces sp. ICN903 (assembly GCF_022015835.1). Lineage (NCBI taxonomy): Bacteria > Bacillati > Actinomycetota > Actinomycetes > Kitasatosporales > Streptomycetaceae > Streptomyces > Streptomyces sp. ICN903. Next base: position 8,812 of record NZ_JAKMAY010000192.1, read on the forward strand.
CGGCCTGCCGGGTGTCCTTGGCGGCGGTGCGCGGCAGGGTCATGCGGATGTCGAGTTCGGTGATGGCGACATCGACGCCCAGATCGGCGAAGCGCTGGATGTTCCGCTGAAGGCTTGCCGGGACCTGGCCAGCGATCAGGTGGGCCTGCATGCCGACGCCGTCGATGGGGACGCCCTGGGCCTTGAAGGACTTCACCATCTCGTAGACGGCGTCGCTCTTGGGGCCGATGCCTTCGATGTTGTAGTCGTTGTAGTAGAGCTTGACGTCCGGATCGGCCGCGCGGGCGGCCTTGAAGGCCTCGGCGATGTAGCTGTCGCCGATCTTCTGCTGAAAGACCGACTGCCGGCGGCTGCCGTCCTCCTCGAACGCCTCGTTGACCACGTCCCAGTGGGCCAGCCGGCCCTTGAAGTGGTCGACCTCGTGGGTGATGTGGTCGCGCATGACCCCGAGGAGCTCACCGGCCGGCACGTCGCCGACCCAGCTCGGCAGCTGGTTGTGCCACACCAGGGTGTGTCCGCGCACCGACTGGCCGTTGGACTCGGCCAGGTCGACCACCTCCTCGGCCGCGGTGTAGTCGAACCGGCCCCGGGACGGTTCGGTGTACTGCCACTTCATGGTGTTGCCGACGGTGATCTGGCCGAACTCGCTGCCCAGGATCCGCGTGTACTGGGTGTCGGACAGTTCGGGGTTGTCCGTGGCGGAGCCGAAGTAACGGCCTTTGGCCTCGGCCAGTTCGCCCAGGGTGGCGGTGTCGGCGTGGGCCGTGTGAGTGGGCGCGACCGCGGTCAGGCCGGCCGGCAGGGCCACCAACACTGTGGCGAGGAGGCCGGCCGTGCGGCGGCCTCGGGTCGGGCGGTGGCGGAGCATGGGGGGTGTCCTCCGATTCGGGAGATGTCCGGGGCTTGGTGTGTTGCCGTGCCGGCAGGTCGGCGAACCGAGCCGGCCCTGTCCCGGTTCCTCTCCGCAGGCGGCAGGCGCCGCCCGCTGATGCCGGGCCTCAGGCGGGGCTCCATCCGGCTTCTCCCGCGGCGCCCGGGCCGTCCCGGGCGCGTTGCGCGGGTCGCTGAGAGGCCGGATGGAGCGGCGCGGCGGGCCGGTGCCCTGCCCGCCGCGCCGGCACGGACGACCGGGGGGGGGGCGGAGCCTGCCCGGTCCGCTCCGCCTTCTGCGGCGTCCCGCGGGCGCGGGGCGCTTCTTACGGCCGGGAGTTGCCGAGCGCTCCTCAAGGCGTGCGGGGTGTCCCCGGGCCGGGCTCGCGGGATTCGGGGATCAGTAGCCGTAGATCATCTTGTAGGCGACCTCGGGGAGGAACTGGCCGGCCGAGGAGCCGGCTCCGACGCCGCAGTTGCCGTCGGACTCGCCCGGAACCTTGATCCACAGCAGCATCTCGGCGCCGCCGCCCAGTTGGGTGGGGGTACCGATGCGGCGGCCCGAGGGGTTGCACCACTGGCCGTTGGAGCCGTTGCCGTTGCGGCTGGTGTCCACGACGAACGGCTTGGTGTAGCCGTAGCGGGCCCTCAGTTCCCTGTTGACGGCGTTGCCGTAGGCGGTGTTCTCGGCCGTGGTGAAGTAGTTGGAGACGTTGAGCGAGAAGCCGCGGGCCTGCCGGAGGCCGGCCTCGTGCAGACGCTGGGCCATGGTCGCCGGGGCGGCCCAGCCCGGGTTGCCCGCGTCGAGGTAGACCCAGGTGTTGGGGGCCTGGCGGCTGAACTCGGTGAGGGCCCCGGTGAGCATGCGTTCGCGCTCGTCGATCTGGGCCTGCGTCATGCAGCCGTAGTCTCCCAGCGAGTCCGGCTCCAGGATCACGACGGCCGGACGGTTGCCGATTCCGCCGGCGAACTGCGCGATCCAGCTCGCGTAGGCGGACGGCGAGGAGGCCCCGCCCGCGGAGTGCCCGCCGCAGTAGTCGCGGTTGTAGATGTTGTAGGCGACGAGCAGGGGCAGTTTGTCGGCGCGGTCCGCCGCCCCCGCGTACGCGCCCGTGGCCGTGCCGATGGCGCCGCTCCACGAGCCGAACCAGCGGGCCGTCGGGGTGTTGGCGATGGAGGCGTTGATCGCGGACGCCCGGCCGTCGCCGGGGTTGGAGGCGACCCACCGCTTGGCGCTGGAGTCGGGGTCCACGTAGAACCCGTTGGTCATGGTGGTCGGGTCGGCTGCGTGGGCGGACGGAGCGGCGGCGAGCGCCAGTGGCAGGGCGAGGAGCGCTGCCGTGAGGGCGCGGATGCTGCGGCGCATGTCGGTACCTCGGGTTCCTGGTGGGGGGAGCGTCACGCGCCCGCGCTCCGGGCGTGCGACGCGCTGAAGGAGGTGCGGTGGTACGTCTTCCTGCCGACGGCGGGCTCTCCGGCGGGGAGGACACACGCAAGGGTTCGGTGGAGATTCTGGGAGCGCTCCCACTGGAAGCGCTCCCAGCCTCCGGAGCCCTCGCTGTGACAGGTATCGTGTGGTTGGGTCCATTGGGCTGTCAAGTACTCGGGAAATCACCGTCGATGGCACGACGGAGGCATACACCTTGTTCCTGGAAGCGCTTCCAGCCCTTGCCGGCCTCCGTCCCCTCCG
>NZ_JAKMAY010000193.1:0-11350 GCF_022015835.1 Streptomyces sp. ICN903
GGGCGGGCGGAACGGGGATCCGCCGGGGCCGCCTGACCGGCCCCCGGCCGGCCTTCTCCGCCGCCGCTCCCGGGACACCCTCCCGCGGGCTTTCCCCGCATACCCGTATCTCCGTGTCCCCGCACGGGAATTTCCGGGCCCGTGACGCCGATTCGGTGTCTCCCGGCTCCTTCCGGCACCCAATTTATTCGAACTGATTTCGAACGCGCGGCCAAGTACTGATCCGTAGTCAACCAAAAGGCGACCGAATGCCCGTTTCCCGGCCGTCCGAAACCTGCCGAAGATTGTCGCCGTCGCATACCGCCGGGTACAGTCGCCGCACTGCTCCGCCCCTGTCGTCGAGGCGAAAGAGAAGTTGGTGGTGAACGACCGTCACCTGTCGGGAGTCTCGACCCCCGCCGATTCCCCCGCCGACTCCTCGTACGGCCCCTACGGCTCCCCGTACGACCAGTCCGCGTACGGCTACCAGGGCTCGCAGGACACCCCGTACGGCTACGTCACCGGCACCTCCGAAGCCCTCGGCGCCGCGTACGGCGACGGCGACCCCCTTTTCGGGGCGATGCCGGGCGACACCTCCCAGACCCCCGCCGACCAGCGGTTCTCCTCCGGCGGCTGGACCGGGGACACCGGGCAGCACGCCGCCTACGACGGCTACCCCGCCGGCTCCTGGACGCACGCCCCGGCGCAGCCCGCCGAGTCCCCGGACGGCAGCGGCCACGGCTGGGCGGAGACCGGCTACGGCACGGGCGTCCACACCGGCCCGGCGGTCCCGCCCGAGACCCCCTGGAGCGGGGACACCGGGCAGCACGCCGTCCACGAGGGCTACTCCGACGGCTACTCCGCCGGCTCCTGGGACGAGTCCGGCTCCCACCCCGCGGTGGAGCCCGGGGCCGGCGACGGACGGTTCCACGGCGAGAACGGCGAGTACGACCAGTACGGCGAGCACACCGGATACGGCGAGTACGACCAGTACGGCGAATACGCCGGGTACGGTGCCCACTCATCCGCCGACACGGACGGAACCGGCGCCTTCCCCGCCCCAGAACCCGAACCCGGCCACGGACCGGCCGAGTCCGCCGACCCCACCGACTCCACCGAGCGGCCCGGCACCTCCGACCCCCTCGACCTCCCCGGCCCGGCCGGGCCGGAGGAGCACGAGGAGGATCCGCGGAGGTCCGGGCCGCCGGCACGTCCGGCGGGTTCGCGCCGCCGCCGCTCCGCGCGGCCGAAGCGCTCGGCGCTGCTCACCGTCGCCGTGCCGTCCGTCTGCGTCATGGGCGTGACCGCCGTGGCCGCCGCCTCCGTCGGCGGTGTCGGCGACGAGGCCGAGGACACCACCGCCCAGGCCGCCCCCGACGCCGTCTCCGCGGTCAAGTCCAAGGCGGCCAACAGCAAGCTCGACACCCAGCTCGCCGGACTCTCCGACGAGGCCGAGGGTTTCGCCGACCGCGCCAGCCGCACCCAGGAGCGCATCGACCTCAAGGAACGCCAGGAGGCCGAACGCAAGCGCAAGGCGGCCGAGGCGGCGCGCAAGGAGGCGATGCGCCCCAAGTTCGCACTCCCGGTGGCCCAGCACGGGCTCAGCGCGTACTACGGGCAGGCCGGCATCAACTGGGTGTCGCTGCACACGGGCATCGACTTCCCCGTCGCCTACGGCACCCCGGTCATGGCCGCCACCGACGGCACGGTCAGGACCCAGTGGCACAGCGCCTATGGGAACATGGCGATAGTGACCGCGCCCGACGGGACCGAGACCTGGTACTGCCACCTGAGCAGCACCCGGATCCGCTCCGGCTACGTCAAGGCCGGCGACACCATCGCCTACGCGGGCAACTCCGGCAAGTCCACCGGTCCCCATCTGCACTTCGAGGTGCGGCCGGCCGGCGGCGCGGCCATCGACCCGCTGCCCTGGTTCCGCGCCAAGGGCCTCGACCCCACCTGATCCCGCCCGCCCCGGCCGACGCGCCGTCAGCGCCGCCGGCCGGGGCCCGCAGCTCCCTCAGAGCTCCCTCAGAGCTTCTCCACCGGGGCGTACCGCAGCAGCAGCCGCTTCGGCTTGTCGCCGCCGAAGTCGATGGTCGCCTCCGCGTTGTCCCCGCTGCCCTTCACCGCCACGACCCTGCCCAGCCCGAAGCTGTCGTGCGTCACCCGGTCCCCGGCCTCCAGCGCGACGACCGGGCGGTCCTTGGCCCGGCCCGTGGCGAAGCCGCTCGGACCGCGCCGCCGCGAGGCCGCCGGGCCGGACGGGAACGACGAGGACAGCGACGACGAGAGGGAGGACGCCGTCGACGACAGCCCCCCGGCGCCGCCCCTCGCCCCTCCGCCCGGCGCGGCCATCGGCCCCGTGCGCTTCCACTCCAGGTACTGCTCCGGGATCTCCTCCAGGAAGCGGGAGGGCGGGTTGTACGCGGGCTGCCCCCATGCGCTGCGCATCGCCGAGCGCGTGAGGTAGAGCCGCTCGCGCGCCCGTGTGATGCCGACGTACGCCAGGCGCCGCTCTTCCTCCAGCTCCTTGGTCTTGCCCAGGGTCCGCATGTGCGGGAAGACGCCGTCCTCCATCCCGGTCAGGAAGACGACCGGGAACTCCAGGCCCTTGGCGGTGTGCAGCGTCATCAGCGTCACCACGCCCGATCCCTCGGTGTCCTCGTCCGGGATCTGGTCGGAGTCGGCGACGAGGGCCACCTGCTCCAGGAACTCAGCGAGCGTGCCCGGGTTCTCGCCGCGCTCCTGCTCGAACTCCAGCGCCACGGCGGCCAGTTCCTGGAGGTTCTCCACCCGGGTCTCGTCCTGCGGATCGGTGGACGCCTGGAGCTCCGCCAGGTATCCGGTGCGCTCCAGCACCGCCTCCACCACGGTCGCCGGCCCGGCCCCGGACTCCACGACCGTGCGCAGGTCCTCCATCAGCGCGTTGAAGCGCTTGACGGCGTTGGCCGAGCGGGCCGCCATGCCGTACGCCTCGTCGACCCGGCGCAGCGCCTGCGGGAAGGTGATCCTCTCGCGCAGCGCCAGCGCCTCGATCATCGCCTCGGCCCGGTCGCCGATGCCCCGCTTGGGGACGTTGAGGATGCGGCGCAGCGGCACCGCGTCCTCGGGGTTGGCCAGCACCCGCAGGTACGCCAGGACGTCGCGGACCTCCTTGCGCTCGTAGAAGCGCACCCCGCCGACGACCTTGTACGGCAGGCCGACCCGGATGAAGACCTCCTCGAAGACACGGGACTGGGCGTTGGTGCGGTAGAAGACGGCGACGTCGCCCGCCTTCGCCTCGCCCGCGTCCGTCAGCCGGTCGATCTCCTCGGCGACGAACTGCGCCTCGTCGTGCTCGGTGTCGGCCACGTAGCCCGTGATGCGCGAGCCCGCCCCGGCATCGGTCCACAGGTTCTTCGGGCGGCGGTTCTCGTTCCGCTCGATGACGGCGTTGGCGGCCGAGAGGATGGTCTGGGTGGAGCGGTAGTTCTGCTCCAGCAGGATGGTGGTCGCGTCCGGGTAGTCCTCCTCGAACTGGAGGATGTTGCGGATGGTGGCGCCGCGGAACGCGTAGATCGACTGGTCGGCGTCGCCGACCACGCACAGCTCGGCGCGCCCGCCTCCGATCGCGCCCCCTTCCGCTCCGGCCGCCTCCCCCTCGCCGCCGTCCACGCCCACCAGTTCCCTGATCAGGGTGTACTGGGCGTGGTTGGTGTCCTGGTACTCGTCGACCAGCACATGGCGGAAGCGGCGGCGGTAGTGCTCGGCGACGTCGGGGAACGCCTGGAGCAGGTGGACGGTCGTCATGATGATGTCGTCGAAGTCCAGGGCGTTGGCCTCGCGCAGCCGCGCCTGGTACATCGTGTACGCCTCGGCCAGCGTCTTCTCGAAGCCGTCGGATGCCCTGGCCGCGAAGTCCTCCTCGTCGACCAGCTCGTTCTTCAGGTTCGACACCTGGGCGCTGAACGACTTGGGCGGGAAGCGCTTGGGGTCCAGCTCCAGGTCCCGGCAGACCAGCGCCATCAGACGGCGGGAGTCGGCGGCGTCGTAGATCGAGAAGCTGGAGGTGAAGCCGAGCCTCTTGCTCTCGCGCCGCAGGATGCGCACGCACGCGCTGTGGAAGGTGGAGACCCACATCGACTGCGCGCGCGGGCCGACCAGCTCCGCAACGCGCTCCTTCATCTCGCCCGCGGCCTTGTTGGTGAAGGTGATCGCGAGGATCTCCCCGGGGTGGACGCCGCGCGCGCCCAGCAGGTGCGCGATGCGGTGGGTGAGCACCCGCGTCTTGCCGGACCCGGCGCCCGCGACGATCAGCAGCGGCGAGCCGGTGTGCACCACGGCCGCGCGCTGCTGGTCGTTGAGCCCCTCCAGCAGGGCGGCCGGGTCGACGACGGGACGGGCCGCGCCGTTGCCGTAGTGGGCGTCGCGCACCCCGCCCGCGCCGAAGGCGCCCGCGAAGAGGTCGTCGGGGACACCGTCCTCCGGCGGCGCGGACGCATCCTCCGGTGGAGGAGGCGGCTCCTCGTCCCCGGAGGGCTCGAGGTCGGCCAGGAAGCTGTCGTCGAAGAGGCTGCTCATCGCCGTCGAGTCTAGGACGCCGTGCCGCCGGGCGGGGCGGCGCTCCTAAGATGGCGGGCATGACCGACGTCCCCGCGCCCCGCCCACGTCCCGGCTCGGAACTGCGCGCCGGGCACACCGACCGCGAGGCGGTGGCCGAACGGCTGCGCGAGGCCGCCGGCGACGGCCGCATCGACCTGGAGGAGCTGGACGAGCGGCTGGAGAAGGCGTTCGCCGCCAAGACCTACGGCGATCTGGAGGCACTGGTCGCGGACCTGCCCGGCCAGGACCCCGCGGGTCTGGCCCCGAGCGACCGGGAGCCGCTGGCGCTCAGGACGGTCGCCGGGGACGTCCGGCAGGACGGCCACTGGGTGGTGCCGGAGCGGATCACCGCCAAGACCACGCTGGGGCGGATCGTGCTCGACTTCACGCGGGCGGAGTGCCGCCACCGCGAGGTCTTCGTGGAACTGGACGCGGGGATGGGCGAGATCAAGGTCGTCGTGCCGCGCGGCTGGACGGTGCGGGCCGAGGGGGTCACCTCCGGAATGGGCTCCGTACGCAACCGGGCCACCGAACCGCCCGTGCCCGGCATGCCGGTGCTGCGGATCAGCGGCGGCTCCAAGGTGGGGACGATCGTCGTGCGCCACCCGTACCGCTGGCCCGGGCGCCGCTCCCGCGACTGAGCGCCGCCGTCTCCGCCGCGGCCGGTTCTCCCGAAACGGACGATAACCGACCGATAACGAATCGGTTTCGGGATATACCGAACACCAGTCTTCACAGGAGCCCCACCGGTGCTCTACGGTCCAGCGTCAGGCGGCCCGGACCCCTCGCCGGCGACAGCGCCGGCACGGGCGGCCTCCGCCGAGCCCGGCCGTGCGGCCGGGGCCGGGGACCCAATCCCCACGGGGTGAATCGGGCCCGCGGGCCCGTAGGGCGGACTTCCGACGCCCGAACCCGTCAGCTAACCCGGTAGGCGGTGTTCCACGGAAGGAGCGCTCGCCTTGGCGTCGCACCGCAGACCGCGTACCCCCCTGCTGTCCCCCTCCTCCCGGCGCGGAGCGGTCGGGCTCACCACCGCGGCCATCGCCTCCGCGACCCTCCTGTCCCAGGGCCCGGCCCATGCCTCGCCCGAGGACGACAGGCCCTCGATCGAGGAGGTCCGCGAGCGGGTGGACGCGCTGTACCGGGAGGCGGGCAGCGCGACGCAGAAGTACAACGCGGCCAAGGAGAGGACGGACGAGCAGCGCGAGAAGGTCGACCGGCTCCTCGACGAGGCGGCCGAGCGCACGGACAGGCTCAACGACGCCCGCCGGAAGCTGGGCGGCTACGCCACCGCGCAGTACCGCACCGGAGGGGTCTCCGGCACCGCGGTGCTGCTCCTGTCCGACAATCCCCAGGACTTCTTCGGCCATAAGCACCTGATGGACCGGATCACCGACCGCCAGCGCCAGGCCGTCGACGACTACCGGGACCAGCAGCGCGCCGCCCAGAAGAAGCGCTCGGAGGCCTCGGCGAGCCTGGCCGAGCTCACCGACGCGCAGGAGGAGCTGGCGGACAGCAGGAAGACTGTCCAGGGCAAGCTGGCGCAGGCCCGCAAGCTGCTGTCCGAGCTGACCGCCGAGGAGAAGGCTCGCCTGGCCGCTGCCGAGCGCAAGCGGCAGGAGGAGGCCCGCCGCAAGGCGGCCGCCGCCGCTGCCGAACGCGAGCGCCGGGAGGAGGCCCGCCGCGAAGCCGCCGCCGAGAGCGGGGAGCAGGCCGAGGCTCCGGCGGACAGCGGCACGGGCACGGGCACCGGCGGCACGGACACCGGCACCGGCACCGCGGACGGCTCCTACGCCGCGAAGGCCGACAAGGTGCTCGCCTTCGCCGAGGCCCAGCTCGGCAAGCCGTACGTCTGGGGCGCCACCGGCCCCAACTCCTACGACTGCTCGGGTCTGACGCGGGCCGCCTGGCTCAGCGCCGGCGTCTCACTGCCGCGCACCACCTACGACCAGGTGGAGGCGGGCACCCGGATCGCCAGGGCCGAAATGCGGCCGGGCGACCTGGTCTTCTTCTACGACGACATCAGCCACGTCGGCATCTACGCGGGCGGCGGCCAGATGATCCACGCGCCGAAGCCGGGCGCCGAGGTGCGCTACGAGTCCGTCGACCACATGCCCTTCCACAGCGCGGTCCGTCCGGCCTGAGACGAACGGCCCGGGACGAACGGAGGGCGGCGGTGCCTCGCACCGCCGCCCTCCGCGGGTGTGACCGGCTACACCCACATGACGGCGATGAAGATGTTGGCGACGGTGAGCAGGCCGATGGTGCCGAACAGCGGCGCGGGCAGCCGCTCCTCGTCCCGCTTGACGTAGACCAGGCCGAGGATCGCCACCAGCAGGGCGAGTTTCACGCCGATCTTGATGTGGTTGACGGTCTGGCCGTCGGCCTCGTTCAGGCCGACCAGGGCGATGCCCGTGACCAGCATGGTGAGGGCTCCGTGCAGCATCGCCGGGACGATGCGGGCCTCGCCGGCCCCCATGGCCTTCATCTGGGTCATGAAGCCGCCGAGCAGGGCGCCGATGCCGACGATGTGCAGGCCGACGAAGAAGTGGGTGAGTGCCTCCATGGCAGGCGAGCGTATCCGGGGGCCCTCCGCCGCCCTCGGCCAGGGCGCTCATCGGCTCCCACCTCCGCGCCGGTCGCGCACCCCGGGCCGGCCGAGGAGGACTGAACGGCCTCCGTCACCCCCGGGAGGCACACCGTCCGCCGGGGCGGCTCACTCGTCCGGGTGGTGAACGCGCGGCGCTCCCGGCAGCGCCTCCCCACCCCGCCACCACCGCGAACCGGCCTCCGCACCCGGGAGGACAGGGCCGGGGCGGGCCGGGAACGGGCCGGGAGCGAGCCGTGGAACAGCCGGGAACGACCGGGAACACCGCCCCGGCCCCCTTCCCGTAGGGCACAATTCCCTCCCGTTGCCGGAGAGTCGGCGGCTCGGGGAGAGCCGGGGAGAGGTGGGTCGACAGTGGCCGTGGACACGGCGCGGGGCGGCGGTACGGCGAGCGCGCCCCCGAAGGGGACGGCGAGGCCGTCCGGCACGGCGGACGGCACTCCGCCGGCCGGGGACGGCGGCTGCGCCTGTACGGACTGCCCGCACGGGGTGCGGGAGGGCCGCCGCCGCGCACTGGCCGAGTTCCGGCGGCGGCGCGACGAACTCGCGGCCGGTGCCGGAGTGCCCGCGGCCCTCGCCCACTCGCCCGGCGCCTCCCGCCAGTGGGTCTCCGACGAACTGACCCAGGCGGCCCGCACCGTCGCCGAACACACCCGCGCGGAGGCCGCTTTCCGGCTGGGCGGGCTGTGGCGGCGCACCGCCGCCGCCGTCTGGGGCGCGGTCGCGCTGCTGCTGGCCGGCCAGGCCGTCACCGCGGTGCTCGGCGCGGGCTGGACGACCGGGCGTACCGCCGGGCTGGCCGCCGCGCTGGTCTGCGCGGCCGCGCTGACCGCCGCCGCACTGCTGCACCGGGCGCGCGGCGGGGTGCTGGCGCCGGTGACCGGCGAGGACGGGCGGCTGTCCACCTCGCGCACGGTCGCCGCCGTCTGGGTGCTGCTGGCCTCCTACTCCGTGCTGGTCGTCGCCGTCGGACTGGCCCTCGCGCCCGGCGCGGACGCGCCCACCCGGCTGCTCGCCGGCCTGGACCTGGGGCGCGGCGCCGGGCTGCTGACCGTCCTCGCCCTGTGCTGCGCGGTCGCCGTCACCGTGCACCGGATCGTCGCGCTGCGGGTGCGGGCGCAGCGCCTGCAGAAGGTGCGCGCCGACCGGCCGCGCGCCGCCGACCTGCTCACCGACGACGGCGGGCGCGGCTCCTTCGCGGACGTGCAGTACGTGGCGGTGTGCTCGGTGGCGGCGGTCCTCGCGGCGGTACGGCTGGCCCGCCGGCCCGGCGAACTGCCGGACCTGCCCTGGGGGCTGGCGCTGCTGGTGGCGATCTCGGCGCTGACGTACCTGGCCGGGAAGTACTCCGAGGGCGGTCGGCCCGTCATCCTGTCCGTCGTCCGCTCCCGCGAGGTGGGCGACCTGGACTCGCCGATCCGCACCGGCGACGACATCGAGATCCGCGGCTCGGGCTTCGTGCCGCCCGGCGCGGAGGCGCCGGACCGGCTGGCCCGGACGACGGTGCGCATCGGCGCCGTCCACGTCCACGTCCCCCTGGTCCCGGTGGCCGGGGGCTTCGCCAACCCGGCCGACACCGTGCTGACCGTCCCGGTGCCGGTGGACGTCGAGCCCGGCCGGGTGGAGGTGCAGGTGATCACCGCGGCGGGCGTGGAGACCAACCGCTACTCCATCGACGTCCTGGACTGACAGGCCGCCGGAGAGCCGGACCGCCGGAGAGCCCCGCCCGTGCCCGCGCCCGCCGGGAGAGGGGACACCGGCGGGCGCGGGCGGCTGGAGGGGGTCGCTCAGCGGCTGCTCAGCGGTTGTCCGACATCGGCTCAGCGGCGGCTCACCGGTAGGTGATGTCGGAGGCGGAGTAGAGGCAGTGCTTCCCGTCCGGGCCGCTGCCGATCTTGGACGGCTCCTTGCCGCTGCTGTTGCCCTGGTAGCGCTCGCAGGGCGTGATCTTCTTCTTGGAATCGCCGGTGATCGTGATGTTCCGCAGGGTGGCGGTGTCCCCGTAGTTGCTGTTGATGCCGACCAGGGACTTGCCGGGCGCGGTGACCGTCACACCGTCGACGACGACGTGCCGGGTGTACTGCTTCTTGCAGTTGCCGCAGGCGCGCACCAGCTTGCCGAAGTCGGCCACGTCGAAGTTCTTCACCGTCAGCGTGCCCGCGCCGTTGAACTGGAAGACCTTGTCCGAGGCCTTGCGGGCGCCGCCGCCGGTGACGGTGTACTTCGCCGAGGACGAGGTGCCCTTGAAGCTGGCGGCGTCCTCGCCGACGTCCTCCCACCACACGTTCTGCAGGGTGCAGCTGCCCGTGCAGTGCACGCCGTCGGCGGCGGGGGCGCCGAGGATCACGTTCTTCAGGACGGCCCCGTCCTTCAGCTTGAAGATCGGGTCCTGGCCCTCGTCCTGGCCGTCACCGCCCAGTTCGCCGCTGCCGTAGTAGCGCTTCATGCCGCCGTCGAGGGTTCCCGACACCTCGATGGTGGAGGAGACGGCCTTCGTGCCCTTGGCGGTCGGCCAGGTGGCGGCGGCGCCCGCCGACGACGTGAGCACGGCGCCGGTGGCGACCGCCGCTCCCGCCGCCACGGCGGCGGTCAGGGCCGCGACGGTGCGGCGGCGGGTGAACCGCCTGCGGTGGCCGCCGCGCTGATGGCTTCTCAGGTTCATAGGAGGGTTCCCGACTCTCGTGGGGGGTGTTCGCAGCCTCATGTCGCCGCAGGGGCCCGGAAGGTTGCCGCCGGCGCGGAATTTTCCCCGCGCCGGCGGGAGACGGGGCCGGAGACTTAAGAAACAAGGTTTCGCAAGCGGTTACTATGCTCAGCGCCCCATGCCGGGCATGAGCACACCAAACGGAGGCTCGCCATGGTCCTGGACGACGCGTCGGCCGAGTTCCATGACTTCTTCGAGCGCCACCACGCCGAACTCGCCCGCCTCGCACACATGCTGACGGGCGAGCCGGACGCGGCCGAGGACCTGGCGGCCGACGCGCTGGTCGAACTCTGGCACCGCTGGGACCGCGTACGCCGCGCCGACCACCCGGTCGCCTACGCCCGCGGCGTCGTCGCCAACAAGGCCCGCTCCCGCATCCGCGGCGCGGTGCGCGAGCGGCGCCGCATGATGCTGTTCCGCCTCCACCGCCCCGAGCGGGTGGACGATCCGGACGTGGCGGCCGTCGTGGACGTGCGGACGGCCCTGGCGAGGCTGTCCTTCGGCAAGCGCGCCTGCGTGGTGCTCCGCTACGCCCTCGACCTCTCCGAGAAGGAGACCGCGCTCACCCTCGGAGTGTCGGTGGGTACCGTCAAGAGCCAGACGTCCAAGGGCATGGCGGAGCTGCGCCGGCTGCTGGGCACACGGACCGCCGGCGAACTGGTGGGAAGAGAGCACTGAATCGATGGATCCCCTGCACGAGCTGCTGCGGGAAGAGGCCGGCTCCTACCGGCCGGACCGGGCGCGCATGTACGCACGGGTGAGCCGGGCCGTCTCCGCCGGGCCGGACGGCGGCCTCGGCCGCTCCCGCGTCCGGGCGCGCGGCGTGCCGTGGCCCCGCGTCGCCCTCGTCACCGTGGTCGCGACCGCGGCGCTCCTCGCCGGCGCCCACGCCCTCACCTCCCCGGTGCGCGAGGACGGCCCGGCGCGGGAGGTGGCCACCGGCCCGCTCCCGGCCCCGCCCGGTCCGGACGCCGCACGGTCCTCCCCCGCCGGCCGGGCCCCGGACGCGCCGGGCAGCGGGCCACTGCGCTCCGAGGGCGCCGTCGACCCGCACAGCAACGCCTACTGGGCGCAGAGCAACGTCACACTCACCACCCGCGAGCCCCTCACCTCGCTCGTGCTGGAGGTGCGGATCGCCCAGACCGGCGGCGTACGGCACACCGGAAGCTGGCGGACCCTGCCCGAGGACGACTTCACCGTCACCGCGCGCGAGACCGGCGGCGCGCTGGTCTACCGCTGGACGCTGAAGGAGGGCCGGACCGTTCCCGCCGGACGGCACGTCTTCGCCGCCCAGTACGACCACGCGGCCGGTGCGCGGGAGACGGCGGGCGACGGCTACACCGCGACCGCCTCGGCGGCGGACGGCGAGCACACGGTCCGGGGCTCCTTCCCCGAACCGTCCGGCTGACGGCCGTCCGGCGGCCGGACGCACACCGCCCCACCGCCCGCGGTCCCCGCCGGCTCCTTCACCGGAC